>JAFGHA010000150.1 GCA_016930275.1 Chitinispirillaceae bacterium | reverse complement strand
GCACGACCGGAGCGGGAAAAGGCGTACTCTCCATCGCTTCAATCGCCGTCGAGAAAATAATGAAATTGACCCCGGATCTCTCCGAAGCGCAGGTACTCGTTGTCGGTACCGGTACCATGGGTATCAGAGCGCTCAAACGATTAATGGCGGAGAAGGTCGGACGGATAGCTCTCTGCAACCGGACGGATGAACGGGCGGAGAAATTCGCGCGGCGATTCGGGTTGTCACCGGTGAAATTCGGCGACCTGGCCGCGCAATGGAACCGTTTCGACGTGATTATGCTTGCAGCGGCGAATGACGGAACACCGCTTGTCGGCCGAGAGGAAATCGAAATGAGTCGCAAAGGGGCCAACCGGCATCTGCTGATTGTCGATCTCGGCGCACCCCGCAACACGGAGGAATCGATTTCTTCCGTCGATGGGGTATCGCTTGTCGGAATCGACGATCTCCGGGAAATTGCCGAACGACGTCTGCTCGGCCGGGAGAACGAAATCGATGCAGTCAGTGACATTATCGAGGAACAGGTCCGGGAATTCACCCGGTGGTACCGTTATAAAAATGACCTAGTATGCGGAATAATCGAATAGTCATCGGTACACGCGGTTCAAAACTGGCGCGGGTGCAGGCGGAGATCGTCGAGCACCGGCTGCGGCAGGTGCGTCCCTACGCGCAGATAGAACAGCGGATTATCGTGACTTCCGGAGATCGCGACCGCAAGAGCGATCTCTCGGTTATCGGCGGGAAAGGTGTTTTCATCAGGGAACTGGAACAGGCGCTGATTGACGGAATGATCGATCTCGCGGTGCACAGTTTCAAGGATGTGACGACCCGGCTTGCACCATCGCTGGTGCTCGATGCCTTTCTCACCCCGGAGTCGGTTGCCGACATACTGGTTACCGATTGCGATATGCCGCTTGCATTTCTCCCCAAAGGCGCACTTATCGGTACCGGCAGCACTCGACGGAAGGCGCTGCTGCAGCGGCTGCGTCCCGATCTTGAAGTGACACCGATCAGGGGTAATGTCGATACACGAATCGCAAAAGTTGACCGGAAAGAGTATACTGGAGTGATGCTCTCTGAAGCGGGGCTTATCCGGCTTGGACTCGGGAACCGGGTCTCGATACGGATGGACCCCGAAACCTTTTACCCCGCCCCGGGGCAGGGGGTGATTACCGTAGAAACCCGGAGCGACGACCGGGAGCTCAGGGAAATCTGTTCGCAGATTGGTGATGCACGGCAGCTGCAGATTTCTTCGGCCGAACTTGCCCTTCTCGGGACGATCGGGTTCGATTGCCGTACCCCGCTTGGCGTGTACAGTCGCGTTGAAAACGGTACGCTCCGGATGAAAGGTTTCTTCGTGGACGAAACCGCCGGAACATTCAGGGAGTGCGCGACCGAAGGAGCCGCCGAGGAGTGTGTCGCGGTGGGAAACGAACTGGCGCTTCTGCTGCTGCAGCGGGAGACGCGGTAATGTATTATCCGGTATTTCTTGATCTTTCGGGAAAGCGGTGCCTGGTAGTAGGCGGCGGACGTGTCGCATTACGTAAAGTCATTTCACTGCTGCGTGCCGGTGCCGAGGTGACCGTGGTGACACTTTCTTGTTGTAAAAGGCTGCGGAAACTCGGACCGCGTATTTCACTTCATGAGCGTTCCTTTAACGATTCGGATATCGATCGGGGACTCATGCTTGTTATCGGTGCAACCGACAACCCGGAGGTGAACCGGGCAATTTACCGGAGAGCATCGGAACTGACGATACCCTGTAATATCGTTGATAAACCGGATCTCTGCTCGTTTATCGTCCCGGCGCAAGTACGTCGCGGCGACCTATCGGTGGCGATCTCCACCGGAGGAGTGAGCCCGCGGTTGTCACGGTATCTCAAAAAGGTAGTAGCCGGTGTGGTGGAACCCGTTCACGGGGAATTGGCGGCGTATCTCGGGACAATACGCAAACGACTGCGTTCCGAGCTGCCGCGTGTCGACCTGCGCGGTGCGTTCTGGGAGAAGCTCTTTGCCGAAGACCCGGTAAAACTGATCCGCAACGATGGATGGGAAGCCTTCAGGCTTCGCACCGAAACACTTATCGCTTCACAAAAACAACAAATGGAATCGGATGAGAAAAAATAACGGGAAAGTGTTTCTGATCGGTGCCGGTCCGGGCGATCCCGGGCTTATTACCGTGAAAGGAAAGCGGCTACTGGAATCGTGTGACGTGGTCGTCTATGATGCCCTTGTCAATGAGTTACTTGTGACGCGGTTACCGCAGAATATAAAACGTATCTTTGCGGGAAAACGGGGGGGGATACCCTCACCTTCCCAGCGATCGATCAATGAACTGATCGTCCGTGAGACACGCGGAGGAAAAAACGTCGCGCGACTCAAAGGAGGTGACGTCCTCGTATTCGGACGCGGCAGCGAGGAAATGGAGTACCTGATTGCGCGGGGTATTCCGTATGAAGTGGTTCCCGGGATCACGTCGGCGATCGCGGCGCCGTCGTATGCAGGAATTCCGATTACCCACCGTGGCATTTCACGTTCATTTGCCGTAGTTACCGGTCATCTGCATGCGGGTGAGAGTATCGATTCGCTTGAGCTTCCGCAGGCCGACACGATCGTATTTCTCATGGCGATGGCGAATCTTTCCGAACTCGTGAAAAAACTGCTTGCAGCGGGAAAGTTTACAAAAAAAACACCTGCCGCACTGATCCGCAACGGTACCCGTCCCGATCAGGAGACGATCACCGGAACGTTGGGAACCATCTGTGCGCTTAAGGAGAAGAACAATATCACTCCGCCGGTCGCCTTCATCGTGGGGGAGACGGTACGGTTCGCAAAGGTGCTTTCCTGGTATCGGCGTTTGCCGCTTGCCGGTATCCGCGTAGCGGTGCTCCGTACCAACGAACAGTCTGAAGAGTTGACCGATGCGCTGACTGAACGCGGCGCCACGGTTGTGCCCTGTCCGATTATACGCATTGTTCCCCGCAAACGGGAAATTAAGAGAATCACTTTACGTTTTCTACGCCCGTTTACCATGGTACTGCTGACCAGCCCCAACGGGGCAGGGTTGTTTATGGAATCGCTCATGACTAACGGCGGCGATGCCCGTGCACTTGCCGGAAAAAAGGTGTATGCACTCGGAACGGGGACCGCCGCAGTCCTCTTGAAATCCGGTATCAGAGTTGACGCGCTGCCGGAACACTTTGTCGCGGAGGGGGTGCTTGAGCTGCTGCCTGCCGATCTTTCCGGGGAAACGATTCTCATTCCCCGGGCATCGGTTGCACGTGAGGTACTTCCCGAAACACTCAGAAAACGCGGAGCGTCGGTAACCGTGCTGCCGGTATACGACACGGTGAAAAACGATACCGGGTCCTACACGTTCAGCGACGGTGATTATGTACTGTTCACCAGTTCCTCGACGGTCGATTACTTCTACGACGATCCGATACGTCGTTCCCTTTCGATCGTTCCCGTCTGTATCGGTCCGATTACCGCGAACACACTCCGCAGATACTACCGGAAAAAAGCGGCGATCGCGGATAATGCGACGATACCCGAGCTGATACAGGCTCTTGAAATGGAAGTCAGGCGGCGTAAACGCTCCGGGAGTAGACGGTGAACGATCAGGAACGGGTACTGCTCAATCTGGTGCAGCATGAATTCCCGCTTGAAAAACAGCCTTACGCCTCAATTGCCGCACGTCTCGGTATAACCGAAGTAGAATGTATCGACCTTCTCCGGGAGCTCAACCGGCAGGGTATTCTCAGGGAGATCAGACCGGTGATCAACTGGAGGAACGCCGGTTTCACCGGCATGCTCATCGGCATGACCGTCGATCCGGAACGGGTCGATACAGTCGCGAATGAGATAAACCGCTTACCGGGGGTGACCCATAATTACCTTCGAGAAGGTACGGTTAATCTCTGGTGTACACTGACGTACGGAAGTGATGAGGAGAAAACGCGACATCTGACCTTCATGCGTGAACTGCCGGGAGTGCGGGAACTCAAGGAGTTCTATTCGGAAAAAACCTACAAAATCGGGCTTCTGCTCGATCTCTCATCCGACGGGGAACGGGGCGATGGGTTGAATGCAGGCAGCCAATTCTCGGGCGTGCGGTGTACGGGCAGGATTCAAACCCTCCCGTACACCACCCGCCCCGACACCACTGCCGTTCTGCAACATCTGATGGTAGTACAGGAACCCCTGCATTTTTCGGAACATCCATTTTTACACTATGCGCAACAATTGGAAATTACCGAAGATGAGGTACTGACGCTGCTTCGAACGTATCTCTCCGACGGCACGATCCGCCGGGTTGCCGGAGTGTTGAAACACAACCGGGCCGGATTCACCGACAATGCAATGGTGGCGCTCGAGGTGGAAAATAACCGGTGTGATGAGGCAGGGGAGACACTCGCACAGTTCCCCTTTATCACGCACTGTTACCGGCGTACCTCCTATCCCGACTGGCCGTATACGATGTATGCGATGGTTCATGCCCGGTCACCGGAGGAGTTTTTTTCGCATATCGGAAAAATCAGGGGCGCAGTTTCCTGCGGTTCGATGAACGTATTGCGATCCGTGAAGGAGTTCAAGAAAACGGCGTTCCGGTTGCCCCGGGAGAACGCACGGTAAGGGCCGGTTTTGATCAGGTGATTCCCTTTTTCTTAATAGTCAACAAATGGTATACTGCACGAGTGCACCGGACGCCCCCACAACTATGCCGCTCTTCACCATCCCCCGAAGGGGGATTTTCTGTTGTGCCCGATTAATTCTGATAACAGTTCAATACTGATAGTCTCGCCTTCGGGGGACGTCGGAATAGTGAAATGAGGTGGGGGTGTCCCGGGTTGAAATGCGCATTTGATGTCGGGTATGCTTAGGTGGTTTTCGTTTATTGTCAGTTTAATAAATGTGTTGGGAGAAAATGAACGATTGCTTTTATATTTTCTTTCGGGACCTCTCCCTTCGTCCTGCGGACCCAGTGGCTTCTCCTGTCAGAGAGGGAGACATGCCGTTACCACGGCATGGTTTTTCTGACAGGAGAGGGGCAGGGGAGAGGTCGGCATTGGCCGCAAAAATAACCGGATTCAAATTATGGAGCGTGGGACAGGGTGTCAGTGTTCCGGGCGAGGATCATCACCGGTTCCGGTACCCGGAAATACTGCAGGCTATATTCTTTACCGAAGAGCACATCGTAAATGAGCAGCCATTCCGGTGATGTTTCAGTAACGGCACTGCTTACGGCAGAATGCTCCACCCGTCTGATAAATGTCGGTTGCCGGGTACGAAGGGTGTCAAGAAAATGGTAGTAGGGGGGTACGGGAAGATCGGCCATCCGCGCAATGGCCGGAGGGAGAAACATCATGCTGATTGCGGTATCCTGCTCCCGGGGAAGCCTGAAGTTCGCATACCAGACACCGCGGGTCGCGAATGCCCACTGGTGCGCATCTCGTACCTGTTTCCCGTAACCGGTCTCCTGGTAGACACTCGAAAAGCCGGGAAGATGATCCCCGAAAAAGAAAAGAACCGTGGGGCGGGAGGCTTTACGGATGTACCGGGTGAGCTGCTCAAGCGAGCGATCGGCGTCGGTAATTCCCTGCAGATACGTATTGTATTCCCGGTCGGCAGGGGCACTCAGTCCGGTGGTGACCGGACAGTCGAGTGTATCGTACCGGTGTTCATCGTACGGGCCGTGGTTCTGCATCGAAAGTGCGAAGATGAACTGCGGCGCATCTCCCGACTGCAGCCGGCTGATGATCTGGCGTGAGAGTTCCGCATCACTGATATACTTGCCTTTTAATTCCGGATCCTTCATATCCTCCATACTGATAAACGTGTCGAAACCGAGATGACGGTAGACGTTGCCGCGGTTCCAGAACCACCGTTTGAAGGTATGAACCGCTGTCGTCCGGTATCCGTTGTTTTTGAACAGGCGAACCAGCGAAGGAATCGGTCGCTGGATGAACTGATTGTACGCCCGTACTCCCGACGGAAAAAAGCGACTTGACATTCCGGTAAACAGTTCGAATTCCGCATCGCAGGTGTTGCCGCCGAATACCGGAGAATACAGGGTGAGCGATCGGCTGCGACGGATGAGCGAATGGAAATGCGGGATCGGATCGCACGGTGGATGCACGCTGGTGATTCGGGTGAGGTCCCAGAACGATTCATTCATGTAAATGATCACGTCCGGATGGATCGCCGGAGGTGGGCTACCGGGTTCGGGGGGGAGCGCATACGGTGCGAGTACCGCGTCGACCGCCTGTCGGGAGTAGTCGTGCGGCCGGTTGACCCGCAAGGTTTCAATATTCATCAGGAATGCGTACAGCGTACCGTTTTTCCGGTAATTGCTGATCTGACTCCAGAATTCATCCACGATCCGGTAGTGCCGGTTACATTGTCGTATCACGGGACGGAGATTCGCGGCAATACAGAGCAGTGAGCCGGTCAGTACCGTACCGGCAAGCAACCGTGCACGCCAGGGAAGCCGTACATGGGGCAGATGTCTGCGCAGGAGTGCGAGTTCCGTTGCGGTAACGGCAAGCAGCACCAGCGCTATTACAATTCCACTGGTGTACATCCGGGTGACCAGCAGCGCCTGTTTGAAAAAAATGAGGTCGCCGGGAAGGAGCGGCTGGTGAAGAATCCGCATTTTCTGCATATCCGCAATGCTGAAGAGACCGCAGAAAACGATCAGCGCCACACATCCGTATGAAAGTGAATTGAATACAAAGTAAAAAAGCAGCAACAATACGGTCACGATCATGGTATTGATCAGATACGGTCCGAAAAAAACGTGTACCCATGTTCCCACCTCCCGGAAATTGAGCAGATGGAGGTATTGCATAGCGATCGGCAGTAACAGAACGGAAATGATGATGCAACAGAACAGTATCAGTCGGGAACGACCTTTCCGGTCGCCGGGAAAGGAGGATTCTCCTGAGGTGAGTACACGAAATAGGCGGGTGTATTTTTTCATCACGGTTTCCGGAAACGGCACCCGCGAAGGTGATCACGCATTCCGGGAATAATCGGCTATTGTTACACGAAAAAAACTCGTCCGGATCGGTAACGGACGATATTGTCAGGATTCGGTTAGAATATACTTTGTGTGCGGTACACGGCAGCATTCATATATATTCGGAATATCTTCAATCAGCCGCTTTCGAGGAAAGGTATTCCGGTATGGAACAACATATCATTATGGGGGTTCATATTACCGATCGTAC
This sequence comes from Chitinispirillaceae bacterium, assembly GCA_016930275.1. Taxonomy (GTDB): domain Bacteria; phylum Fibrobacterota; class Chitinivibrionia; order Chitinivibrionales; family Chitinispirillaceae; genus JAFGNB01. The sequence continues at coordinate 22,016 of JAFGHA010000150.1, read as the reverse complement.
GAAACATGTCGGTCGGGTACAGTCATTGCTTACAGAATACGGATGTTACATCAAAACCCGTCTGGGGTTGCATGAAGCATCGAAAAAGGTTTGCAGCCCGAACGGACTGATCGTGCTGGAGTTGATCGATGATGCGGTGATGGCCGAAGAGTTCGCCGGCAAACTTTCCGCTCTCGAAGGGGTCGAGGTGCAGAAGATGATTTTCGATCACGAATAACCGATGGAACGGTAATCGACGCGGTCCGGTCACCCCGCAGTCCGGGCTCGGACTCGTCATCGAATTGTTCGTGAAAAGAGATGCCGTTATGTTCTCACACAATAGTCATCTGTCTGTTATTCTGCTGGTGCCGGTTATCATGGTATTCTCCTGCAAACGGGAATCCGCCCGGAAGAACGCAGCACGGAATGATACGGCCGCAACCGCAGCGGCAAACGGAGCTTCCGTCGCACCGGTTGATTATCAGGAAGTGTACAACAGGGTCACGGCGGCGATCGAAAGGCTGACCACCGATTCCGATACAGTAGCCAAGAGTACTATCGTCACGGCTGCGTGGGACAGTGTTTCCGGAGGGTTCTACTGTCCCGGCAAATCATTTGCAAACCCCCGTCTTCCCGAAGCTGCCCGCAAAGAGGCCGCATCGAAGGCGGCGCGTCTTACCGCCCGACGCTGGGCACTGTTGTTCAGCCTGTGGCGCCGGGGAGACTTCCGCAACGGCAATACATCGGTGCAGGGGCAGGTTACCTGGGATGATGTGGTCATGGAGCACCACTCCGGCGACACGGTAACCGCACTGGTACTGGTACCGCTCGGCAGTATTATCGTGGAGTGATCGCTTCGGTGGTATGGTTTCCCCGATCCTTCCAGTTCTCACGTGGTTACCTGTCCTGCAAACATGGTATATTTACAGGCAGGTACTCCGAAAACGTAAGGAATAGTGAACATGATAAAAAAATCATCACGTCTTGACAATGTGCTTTATGATATCCGCGGACCGGTGCTCGATGAAGCGCAGCGTCTTGAGGAGGAAGGACATCAGATCCTCCAGCTCAATACCGGTAATCCCGCGCCGTTCGGTCTGCTCGCTCCCGACGAAGTGATTCACGACATGATGGTGAATCTCAAGACAACCCAAGGCTACTGCGATTCGAAAGGGCTCTTTACTGCACGGAAAGCGATCATGCAGTACTGTCAGCAGAAACGGATCGCCGGAGTTGAAGTCGAAGATGTGTTTGTCACCAACGGTGCCAGTGAAGCAATTCAGATGGCCGTCCAGGGACTCCTCGAAAACGGCGACGAGATCCTCATCCCCGCTCCCGATTATCCGCTCTGGACCGCATCGGTGCATCTTGCCGGCGGTAGAGCGGTCCACTACCGGTGCGACGAATCGTCGGACTGGTATCCCGATCTTGACGATATAAAAAAGAAAATCACCGACCGTACCCGCGGTATCGTTATCATCAATCCCAACAATCCCACCGGCGCACTGTATTCAGAGGAACTGCTCAGGGAGATCATCGATATCGCCCGTCGGCATCGCCTCATTGTCTTTTCGGACGAAATCTACGACAAGATCCTCTACGATGAAGCCACGCATGTCTCGACCGCGTCGCTTGCCGATGATCTGCTGATCATCACGTTCAACGGATTGTCGAAAGCGTACCGTATCGCCGGGTACCGGGTCGGGTGGATGGTGGTAAGCGGCGCCAAACATACGGCGATGGATTACCTGAGCGGTCTCGACATGCTCGCTTCGATGCGCCTGTGCAGTAACGTGCCCGGACAGTCAATCATCCAGACCGCGCTCGGTGGTTATCAGAGTATCTTCGATCTGACCCGTCCGGGAGGCAGACTTCTCGAACAGCGTAACACCTGTTACGAGATGATCAATGCCATCGACGGACTTTCATGCACGAAACCCCAGGGCGCTTTCTACTGTTTTCCAAAAATCGACATGAAAAAATTCGGTATCACGAAAGATGAAACATTTGTTCTGGACCTGTTGCGGAGTGAGAAAATACTGCTCGTGCACGGCACTGGTTTCAACTGGTTCGATCACGATCATTTCAGAATCGTTTTTCTGCCGCGGATCGACGAACTGCGTGATGCCATGACGAAAATAGGTCGATTTCTGTCGACGTATCATCAAAAGAAAAAGTAATGGAGTTCCAGCAGCTTGGGAATGTAAAGAACGGCCGCCGGACGCGGCCGTTTGAATTTTATCTATGCATCTTTCTCGGTGAGATACTTCTCCACCGTTTCCGCACACTTGGTAATCGAGGTGATATTCGGAAATTCCGATTCGGGAATTGATACCCCGAACTTTTTCTCCATGGTGGCGAGCACTTCGAGAAGTGCCATTGAATCGAGACCCATATCGTCGATAAAGAGTGCATCGTCGGTGATGGTCGCTTCATCGATGTCCATATCTTCGGCGATGTCGGTGATAAGGTCCCGGATAGATGCTTTGATTGCTTCTTGATTCATGAAAAAGCTCCTCATAGTGGCGAGGGGTGATTATATGTATATGTTCAGATCAAATTACTTTCTTTAAGATAACCGCACTGCAGTTGCCGTCGCACGAGGCCGAAGTGACCAGTACGTTGGTTACCTGCTTTGTTTCCCTACCGAATACGGTCTGTATCGGTGCGGATGTCGGGTATGCGGCATCCGGAATCCCGGTGATACGGTTCTCCGCCATATCGGCGAGTGCGCACAGGACGTTGACGGCACCCGAGGCGCCGTAACATTCACCCGAAAAACTTTTGTAGGCCGTCACCGGAACGGTATCGCCGAACACCGATGCGATACCCGCCGCTTCGTGACGGTCGCCCGCCGGATTACCGCTTCCGCCCGACGCGATAAAATCGATATCGGATGCCGCGATACCCGCCATGGTCAGTGACGTTTTGATCACGGTCGCCAGAACATCGCCTTTGCCTGCCGGATCAAATCCGTTGGCGCAACCGGTGATGGCACCGTATATCCGCGCATTCCGGTTTCTGGCTGATTCTTCCGATTCGAGCAAAAAAAGTGCGCATCCTTCGCCGGCTACGATACCGTCACTGTCGGTTGCGAAAGGACGGATGGTACCTGATGGTGAAAGTACGCCGCTGCGCTGCAGTCCGAGCAGTGAGTAGTAACTGATTTCTTCAAGGCCGCCCGCGATGATCTGTTCGATATACCCCCGTTGCAGATAATCAAAGGAGTAGATGAGGGCATCGATACCGGAATTGAATCCGGTTGAAATTGTTGTACTCAGATTACGGGCGAGATAGCGTATATTCGTGTTGCCGGTAGGGGCATTGATGACGGTGTTGGCGAAGAGCTGGGGATTCACGATATTGACCCCGCTGACAATCGAATCACTCAGAAAGTCGCCGATGCTCTGCACACTGCCGAACGCCGTTCCCACACAGAGACCAGGCCTGGTTTCATCCGAAGCAGCTTCCAGAACGGTTTTAAAACCAAGTTCAGTGGCACTAAGCAGTAGCTTGGTCGCGATATCTTTATTGCGGAGGCCTTTTTTTCCGAGGATCGCCACCGGATCGAAATCGGTGATGTTCCGGCAGGGAACCGGCTGTTCGAATGAGTGAAACTCGAAATTCTGTACCTCGGCGTTCGCAGGAGGGGTGGACAGTCCGGAGGTCACCTGCTCGAAACTGTTTCCGAACGGGGTTACGGTACCGATTCCTGATATGACAATATTTTTTGTTTTCATGTATCGTTTCCGGGCGTTTTCAGTCGTTCAGGGTTCCGAGAACCAGCGTTGAAGTATTACCGGCAAAAGCATACGCATTGGAAATAATGACCGATAGTTCCATTGGACGTGCGGTATTGGGAACACAGTCGATGTCACAATCCGGATCCGGTTCCGTATAGTTTATCGTCGGGAGTACCACCTGATGCCTGAGCATCAGGGCGCAGGCGGCAGCTTCGATGGCAGACGCGGCGCCCATGGTGTGACCGAGCATCGATTTGATCGACGACATGCAGATGTTCGCCGCCCGACTGCCGAAGACCTCTTTCACGATGACCGTTTCGGTTTTATCGTTCTCTCCGGTACCGGTACCGTGGGCACAGATATAGTCGATAGCATCGGTTGTTTTTCCGCTGTTTTCCAGGGCATGCCTGAGAGCGATGATACCACCGCTGCCGGTAGGATCGGGAATTGTCATTTTATATGCATCGCATCCGAGTCCGTAACCAAGGATTTCGGCATAGATGGGAGCACCGCGTTTGACGGCTGATGAAAGTTCCTCGATAAATAGAACCCCAGCACCTTCGCTGACTGCCATTCCGGAGCGGTTTTTATCGAACGGCCGAACCAGATCGGAAGTGGTGGCGAGCAGTCGGTTGAAACCGGTAAAGGCGATTCCCGAAAAAGGATCACTCCCTCCGGCGATGGCGAAGTCGATTCTTCCGAGCTGCAGCATATCGTATGCAAACCCGATCGCATAATTTCCCGCCGCACAGGCGGTGGGAATCATGATATGAGGACCGGTAATCGAGAAATGCCGGGCGATATTCGCCGGAATTGACGCGCATGGGTATTGCCGCGGGAGGGTGGCCGGAATACTCCCGGCGTTACCGGAAGCGTATTTCATTTTAATTCCCTGCTCGAGAATCTGCGGTTCACCCATGGTCGTACCCATGCTTATCCCGATACGGGAAGGATCGTGATCATCGGTAACGAAACCGGCATCATCGAGCGCCATTTTCGCGGCTGCAACCGCAAACTGGCTTGAGCGTCCCATTAATGATTGTTCGTCGGCCGGGAGGTAGTTGTCGGGATTGAAATCACGTATTTCGCCGCCGGTCTTGGTTCTGAAATCGGTAGCATCAAAATTCCTGAGCGGATGAACACCGTTGGTGCCTTTTAATGCCGCTTCCCAGAAAGTGGTGGTACCGGTACCGATAGGGGTAACCATACCGAGGCCGGAGATGACGACTCTTTTTTTATTCATAGCGTGTATTCAATCCCGCATTGACCTGGAACATCAGGCGGTTGATGTTGTTCTGAAAAATAATGATCAGACTGTAGAATACAATATATTTGGCTCTACAGGAACCTGTATGATACCCGGTCGGGTTGCCGCAATCTTGAGCGGGTATCGATCTCCTGAGCAGAAATGAACAAAAATTTCCCGTGGCTGTCTGCCGACGCACATCTCAGGTAAAAGCTAAATATAGTTAAAGAGGAGTTGAATCCACAATTATCAAAAAGAGTGTCTGCCCGATGTCTCCCATTCCCGATAATCTCCCGTCAGGAAGAGGATTTGCGCAGCCCGAACATCAGTTCTCCTTTTGCGACCGTTTTGCCATCGACGGTTGCTCTGGCGGAAACTGCAGCGCTTTCGCCGAATAATTTATCGACGGTTACTGTTGTAACGAGCTGATCACCCGGGACCACCGGGTGCATGAAAGTACATTTAACCACTTTTCCCAGAACATAGGTCACCCCTTCCTTGAGTCCACCCGCTGATTTCGCCAGAAGGAAGCAGGCCGCCTGTGCCATATTCTCGATGATATAGACCCCCGGAAGAATAGGTTGTTCCGGGAAATGACCCTGAAACTGCGCTTCGTTGATCGAGATATTCTTGAGCACCGTAACCATCTGATCGGGAACGAACTCCTGCACGCGGTCGATCAGCAGGAACGGATACCGGTGAGGAACGTTTTTCATGATTTCATTGATGTCGAACATCGGCAAAGCTCCTTGATGGAGGTCAGGCGGTGAGACCGCCGTCGATGGTGAATACCTGGCCGGTTATGTAGCGTGCCTTGTCGGAGGCGAGAAATGCGACCAGATCGGCGACTTCCTGAACGGTTCCCATCCGTTTCATCGGAATCATTTTCTTTATTTCCTCGATGTGCTTTTCGGGAATCGCTCGTGTCATTTCGGTTTCGACATATCCCGGAGCGACACAATTCACGGGAATGCCGAGTTTGGCGGATTCTTTCGCGAGCGCCCGGGTGAACCCGATGATACCCGCTTTTGACGCACAGTAGTTCGTCTGTCCGGCGATACCTGTCCGGCCTGAAACCGAGGTGATGTTGATGATGCATCCCCGTTTGTTCTTATAGAAATAGCCGATGATGTTACGGGTGACATTGAAGTATCCGTTGAGATTCGTATCGATGACGTCGTGCCAGTCCTGTTCGCCCATTATAAAGAGCGACCGGTCGCGGGTGATACCCGCATTGTTCACCAGCAGGTCGACTTCACCGCCGAGAAACACCTTCGCCTGATCGATAAAGACGGTTGCGGCGGCGAACTGCCGCAGGTCGGCCTGAAATGCAGCCGCCTTGCCGCCTTTTTCGGCACAGACGGCGACAACTTCGTCGGCTTTCTCTTTGCGCGCATTGTAGCTGAAGGCGACGTCGAATCCCTCACCGGCCAGGGTCGTGACAATCGCCGCGCCGATACCGCGGGATCCGCCGGTGACGATGGCATTTTTACTCATGATTATCTCCTTTTTCGGGAGCAGTGGTGCGGGCCAGACCGCGTGCCACCGCATCCTTTACCTGTTGAGAATATTCTTTTGATTTTAAAATGTTTTCGAGTTTCTGATGGAAGGTGTTGTGCGCCACTTCGAGATTGGCACGGGAGAAGAATTCCTTCCAGAGTCGCACGAATCCGTCACGTAATTCTCCGGGTGAGGTGTGTTTCGGCTGAAACACCACATTGGCGCAGTTGAACTTTTTCCAGTCGGTGGTGATAAACCGCTTTTCCTCTTTGATCTGATGCCAGAACGCGGTATTCGGAAACGGCGTTGCGATGAAAAACTCCGCGGTTTTGACGTTCGCTTTTTCACAGAATTCGAGAATCAGATCGAACTGGTCGGCGCCGCAGCTGTCGAACCCCAGCCCGAAGGAACCGAAAAACCGGATACCCCGGTCTTCAAGCTGGTGCACGAGGTCGATGGTGCGCTGCCAGACACCGTCGTGCCGGGCGTAGAACCGGGCGCTGAACGGATCGGAGGCGAACACGGTATACATGCTCTTCGTCCCCGCCGCGGCGATGGCATCGAGATAGGCGGGATCGTTGTTCATTGCGGGTGAACAGGAGAGAAACATGTTCACGCCGAATTCGCGGATCTTTTCGCACAGTTCCGTCATGTACCGCTGAATCCGCGGCCGGTTGAGCATGATCATATCGTCGGTAATGTAGAATTCTTGTCCGGAAAGCTGTCGGATTTCTTCCACCACCTGTTCCATTGGACGCAGCCGGATTTTATTGCCCTGATAGTGCGGCACGTTGCACCAGTCACAGCCGAACGGGCAGCCCCGGGTAATGGAGACGAGCGAGGCGTGCCAGTCGTATTTATCCTCGATGTCGAAAATACCCTTCTTTGCCGGGACGATTTCCTCAGGTTCGGGAAACCGGTCGCTGCGGTATACCGGCTGCAGGTTGCCTGCCCGCACATCGGCGATAATCTCAGGCCAGATCAGATCCGCCTCGCCGATACAAACCGAGTCGCAATGCGGAGCGCAGTCGTCGGGAATCATTGACGGGTGCATGCCGCCCATGATCACCTTTTTTCCGCGCCGTTTGAGTTCGTCTCCCACGGCATACGCATAGGCCGCCTGCGGGGTGAAGAAACTCACGGCGAAGAGATCCGCGTCATTGTCATAATCGACCGGTTCGATGTTTTCGTCCATCACCCGCCATTCGACATCAGGAGGCAGGAGGTTGATCAGGATCGGTATCCCCATCGCCGGCGGCATGCGGAATGCCCAGGTGGCGGCAATCGCCGGCATTTCGGCGAGTTCCGGATAGGTTTCGAGAAATTTGTCGAATTTCGGATAGATGAAAGAAACTTTCACGCTGGTTATTACCGCTCCTGATGGTTGAATGGAAACCGGTTCGTGTGAAAGAGGTCAAAATACGAAAATGGAGGGAGGAATGCAAAGAGGTGGAGACGTCTTTAATATCGGTTTTTTTCGATACCGCTTCCGATCCCGACCCCGTTACTGAAAAAACAACAGTCACTCTCGACTATGGTGAGAGGGTTACTATGTTTATACAACAGGTTAACGGGACAGGGAAAATGAGAGTGTGTTCTCGTCTGTCGGTGAACCGCCCCCCCCCCTTTGACCGGGCTCAGTGCTGCGCCTGCATCCCCTCTCCGCCCGGTGAGGGGGAAATGATAATGCTTGCCGTGGCAACGGCATGCCCGCCTCTCTCTATGGAAGAGGTCACATCTCCAGCACCGACGTCGTGAAGTGCTTCTTGCTGCGTTCCTTGTAGAAGTACATCTCCTTGTCGGCCGCTTCGATGAGCTGCTCGGCGGAGATGAAATCTCCACCTTCCTGCGGGGCGTATTCGGAGAAGCCGTAGCTGACGTACAGGCGGTAGGGGCGGTTCTTTCCGGCATTGAATTCGATTATCGCGCCGATGATCCGGTGGACGATATTCTGCGCGTCCGCCAGTTTCGTATTCTCGAATATCAGGAGAAATTCATCGCCGCCGAGACGGGTGAACACGTCGATGGTACGCAGTTCGTGCTGGACGATCATCACTGCGGTCTTGAGCATGTCATCGCCCTGGAAATGACCGAGCCGGTCATTGACTTCCTTGAGGTTGTTGATATCGAAGTAACAGATGGCACAGGGAGTATTCGATCGTATGGAGTGGCGGACGCACCGTTCGAGCGCCTTGATGCCGGCCCGGCGGTTGTAGATACCGGTAAGCGCATCATACGTTGCATGGTTGATCAGTTCGTGTTCGCGGAGTTTCTTTTCGGTAATGTCGAGAATGAATCCGATGTACTGGTATTTCTTCTCGTAGTCGTTGATCACCGCGACGCAGGAGTTGCTTATCCAGCGTACCTCTCCCGATTTATGTATGATCCGGTGCTCGATGTAGAACGATTTTTTGGTTGCCTTGATGGCTTCGAGATTGTCGGTGACCAGTTTGCGGTCATCCTTGTGGATCATCGTGTACCAGAGATCACGGTTGAGGGTGAATTCGATGGCGGTGTACCCGGTGATTTTTTCGCACTGACGGTTGTGAAAGGTATCGATGAACATTCCGTCGCGGAACTGTACCGAGTAGAGGTACTCGTTGACGTTATCGACAAGAATTTTAAGCCGTTCTTCCCGCTGGATCATCCGTTCCGCTGCAATCACCTGATCGGTGATGTTTTCGAGCATCAGGTAGTAGAGTCCGGTTTCACCGTGAAAGTAAAGGTAGCATGAACACCACACAAGATCTTCCTCACCCGAAGAAAGCTGCATGGTAAACCGGTTTCCACCGTTGTCGTTCCGGCAGGTTTCAAGCTGCAGTGCGAAATCGTCTTTTTCATTTTCGGGCAGGAAATCGAAAAGGGAACTGCCCGGCAGTGCGGACAGATCATTGGCGGTAATCTTTTTCCAGGCGTTGTTCGCGTACCGTATGCTGCCGCTTTTATCGAGAATCACGAACAGGTCGGGAAAATCGGCGAAGAATTGCGTCGAAAATATATCAACTGCGGACGGTGTCCTCATAATCTGGTGTTCCTGTGTGTGTACCTAAAGTGTACTCGCTGTTGTGTAAAATTACAATAGTAATTGCCCGGGGTTCGAGGTAAATATCAGTTGCAGGCAGGTTCCTTGACCCGAGGATACCAGGTATCGAACTGGCGCGACCGCTCAAAATCATGTTTCGCCCGCTCGGTGTTGCCCAGCAGGTAATTGGCGTAGCCGTCATAATAAAAGTCCTCATATGAACACGGTGGTGCAAATTCGCCACCTAAAATCTGCAGGCATTCGGTACGGGTCCGTTTGTCATCACCGAGTTGTTTGAGAATGCGGGCATACCGGACGGCGAATTTACGGGTAACCGTTTCGGGTTTGCAGAGTTGTTTTTCATAAATAGTGAGCGTTTTTCCAACCTGATCGGTGGTGAGATAATATTCGGCGAGCTGATAATAAAGCTCGGCGGAATTGATGTCACCATCGGGTTCGGTCTCCCGAATCTGGTCGGTCAGAATTGATTCCGCTTCGGATTTCCTCTCCAGTTTCAGCCAGGAAAGATGCGCGTAAATTACGGTGGGGGTATTGTACAGACCTTCAGCTTTCGCCGAGGTGAGAAGGTCAATCGCCGGTTTGTAGCGTGCACTCTGGTAAAGCAGTTGTGCGCGAACTCCGTGTATCGCCGTACGCTCGTCGTCTTCCCAGTTGGCAATGTCGGTATCCAGTACGAGGTCACGGTCCTCTTCTGAAATCGCCTCACCCAGTTCAACCATCGGACGAAGGTAGAACATCCGTTCCCGCAGCGATCCAGCGGTGCAGCGGGAGATCGCGGCAACAAGATATTCCCTCGCCTGATACGGCTCTTTCCGGAGCAGATGAAGATAGGCAAGTGAACCGAGCACCGAGGGCGCATCGGGAAGTTCCGTTGCCGCACGTTTGAGCAGCAGTTCCGCCGCTTCGGCATGTCCGGTGATGCACTCGCAGTGTGCCCGCACCATAAGTGAGTTGGCATCGTGCTGTGTCCCGTCGGCCAGATAGGTTACCGAAGTGTTGTAATAGGTAATGAGTTCAAGCGCCCGGTTCCACTCTTTTCTGTCAAAGCAGCGGTCGAATTCGGTCAGTGCAGGCATGAGATGCCATGTATCCGGATAGGTTTTCCGGACGGTTTCCACCTCATCGAGAAACCCCTTCCAGAAAGGGAGATACGGCCGTTTTCTGATCACCGGCCGGTAGACGACGTTCATCTGACGGCAAAGCCCGGCAATTTTCTGGAGGTAACCCCGACGTTCGTCCGGATCGAGTTTTACCGCACCCAGCGGCATGAGCATATCGAACGGTTTGAGCCATTTTTTCGGTCTTGACGCGGTGAGCAGCAGCGGAATCATCCGGTTCTGTTTGAGAAGACCGAGTTCAGTGGCGTACTCCATTTCCATTACCATGTATCTGCCGCTTGACGGATTGACACTTGCCGCACTGACGACCGGAACGAACCAGTTGGCACGCTGGATCAGTTCAGCACATGGATCGGGGATGGAAAACCGGAGATCCTCCTTTTTCCAGTTTCGTGCGTACTCCCACACTTCGAATCCCTGTGCGGTGAGATCCGCCGAAATGACGGCGGCGGTTTCGGCATCGGCTTTCGCGTAACTGAGGAATATGCGATGATCGGGTGTCATGCGGGTAAATATACGTTTTGACGGAGGGTGATATGCAGGCACGGGCGGGAATGAGAGGCGAAATGTACGGGCAGGTTTGAAGCCTGCACGTACCACCCGCCCATATATTTCCACCGTGTATTTGCTGAAGGTATATAGTCCCCGATACGGCAATGTATATTTTTCAGAAAGTTAAAGTAACAATTCGCTGTTTCAGACAGGAGAACCACCATGAAAACCACCTCCCTCATCAGTTCGCTGTCACTCATTGTTGCCATCGGTTTTTGCTTCGCACAGGATTCCACCACCACCGGAAAAGTCCTGTTCGTTTCCGACAAAACCGACAAACCGGCGAAATTCTTTTTGGATGCCTTTACCGAGGAACTCACTGCATCCGGAAGACCGTTCGATGAAGTTGCCGTTGATGCCAAAAGTCCCGTTGATCCCGCGGAGTATTCATCTATTGTGGTATACAGTCAGGTGATGGCATTCAACAATATCTCACCGGTAAGCGCATGGGTGAAGTCGCAAAAGTCACTGCAGGGAAAACGACTGTTTCTGTTTGTTACCGCCAACCGCTGGTTTTATGAAAGCCGTTTAAAGAAACTGGTAAAGCTGGTAGGGGATAGGGACGGCGAGGTGGTCGATGCCGTTACCATGGCAACAACCAAGATGAATGCGGAACAGAAACGGGGACTGGTCAGGAAAATGGTGAAGAAAATGCCGTAACGTCCGTCCTCTTTTTATCAGTCGTGCCGGTACCTGAGTACCTTCACTTTTTCCATGGTCACCATTCCTTCGATCACCTGTTCGTCGATAAACGGAAGGAGTTTATCGATATTCTCCTGATCATCCACTATTTCGATGATGATCGGCAGATCCTGCGATAATTCCAGCAGTTTGGAACTGTGCAGTCTGCTGTCGGCCCCGAAACCGAGTATGCCGCGGATTACGGTAGCTCCGGCGAGATGCAGCTCGCGTGCTTTCATGACGATGCGTTCGTAGAGCGGTTGGCCGTGAAATTTATCCTTCTCGCCGATGAAAATCCGCAGGAGTACCGCTTCTTCCGGTAATTTCATGGGATACCTTCCTTTTTTATCGGGTTACGAGTTTCGCGATTGACAGACCGCCGAAGGTGCTGAGCAGACAGAACAGGTTGGAAAAAATGAGGTTGTATAAGAACAACCGGTATTCACCGTCGCGAAGAAGATTGATCGTCTCGATGGAGAATGAGGAAAACGTTGTGAAACCGCCTAAAAAACCTATTGTGAGGAATATCCGTGTTTCGATGGAGACAGTCATGTTCTGGAAGAGGTAGAACGCGAACCCCATGATGAAGGAACCCATGACATTCACCGAAAAAGTGCCGATCGGAAAGAGAATGTTCATTTTCTGGTTGATCAACGAGGAGAGAAAAAAGCGGCTTACCGCTCCGATGCCGCCGCCGATGAATACTAAAAGGTAATTCATATGTTTTTCCTGGCTGGTTCACGTCGGATAAACTGCTGTTGCGCAGTACCCGGAACACCGTCTGCTGGTTAAAATAGCAAATTGTTTCGACTACATTTGTTTTTTTACTGCATGAGTCATTCGTTACCGGAGTAAGTCATGGTTTAAATATCGTTTGCGGCAGAATGCTTCTGTTTGATGGATTACTTTGCCATAGTATGATACAATCATCTACACCATGCGAAACGAATCACCGGAACAGAAGAATACCGTTCGGGCACCATTCTTTTCTTCACCACCCGAAGCCGACCGGTTGATAGGGGTTGCCGTGCTCATACTGGCTGCCGCACTTCTCTGCTACCTTTTGTACAATATAGACCGGAGTCAGTGGGACTTCCGCGTGTATTATTATGCTGCCAAAGCGTTTCTCGCGGGGAATAATCCCTACGATCTCACGGTATTGCGGGAGGTCGCCGGCAGAGATGATATGTACAATTTCGTGTACCCGCCGCTGACACTTGTGCTGTTCGTGCCGTTGACCTTGTTGGGGTTTGCCGGCGCAACGGTTTCTTTTCTTCTCTTGAAAACAGTACTATTTTTTTGTCTCATCACGATATGGTGCCGCTGTTTTCTGAAGGAGAAAAAGATCGGCGGGATATTTCTGCTCTTTCTGTTGTTCGGTTTCAACGCGGCGGTATTTGAGGATCTGAAGGTGGGAAATATCTCGATTATCGAGCAGATCCTGCTCTGGGGAGGGCTCTGTTGTTATGTATCGGGAAAGTATATCCGGTTCGGAATACTGGTGTCGGCGGCTGCATCGTTCAAACTGTTGCCGATTGTTTTTCTGCTGCTACTTCTGTTTACCGATTATCCGAAACGGTATCTGTATACCGTAACGTTTTTTATGCTCTTTGCCGCTGTACTTGGAAGTACTGCGATTGTACAGCCTGCACTGTTTCAGGGCTTTCTGGCGAACAGTTCACAGGTGATCGGTGAGGGAGGAGCAAGTAATCCTTCACTGTTCACCCTGGTACGCATCGTGCTGCAACGCATCGGGGAGACAACCGGAGTGCGATTTACGGGGCGTGCGGTGCTTATTATCTGGCTGCCCTGCGTCCTGGTAATCGGGGGAACGGCACTTCCGGCAATGCTGCGGTTGCAAAGAACGGGTGGAGATGATTCAAAAATCCTTCTTATTACACTGTTCTGCCTCTCATTCAGCCTGTTGCACCCGCGTTTCAAGGATTATTCCTACATTCTCACGCTGTTTCCCGCATGGATTCTTCTGAAAAACTATGGCAGGTCGACCGGTGGTATGCTTCCGATCCTTCTACTTATGATGCTGCCGGCGGCAGGCAGCCCCCTGCCCGGGATGCGTGCACTGATGAATTTCTACCCGCTTCTGCTGGTCATGTTTCTTTATGGATACGTCGTATATTCCATTTTCCGGTCCGGGAGGAATGCCGGGATTCCCCTCAGTTGTTCATCAGGTAATTTTTCAGAAACATGACGGTGATGACCTCCTGAAGAACTCTGTTTGACCGTCTTCTGAAACATCGACCGGACGGCATTGTCGTGCTGTGCACTATCGTGAGAAGCAGCTGCTTTCTCGTCGGGATATGCAGCGAGGAGATACGGAACTGTTCATTGCCGTCGTTATCGCTGGTAAAGAGTACGTACTCGCGATTACCCGCAGGGTGATACCCATGCCTGTAGTACCGATTCCGTTGAGCCGGTGAGCGGCTCAGGCGTAGAACCCGCAGAACGCACAAGATGAAGCTGGGCGGTTTCTCCGGTTCTGCGGAGGATGATGATCCCGCTGTCGGTCCAATCCACAAGCGATGCGAACCGCAGGTCGAGCAGCCGGTTCAGTTCCCGGTAGCGTGCGGCGGGAACCGGTGGAATACCGCAGGTAATGATCGCTTTTCCCGGTACGTAGACTGATCCGGATCCGGTGCACTGCATCAGGAAAAACGGTCCGATTGCCATGACGGCAGCGAGTTTGAGGATACCGTTGCAGACAACCGACGGGAGGTTACGACTGCAGACCGGATGGATTAAATAATGTAACATATTGCTATAAAACATTTTATGTCGTACCTTCAAGCTCCGGAAGGGTGAAGAGGAAGCATTTTCCTGCCCTGGGATCGCTATTTTTGTTCGGTATAATTTTACTGCTTATATAAGAAAAAAATCTTTATTAAACCGTTTAAATGACCGATACTACTAATATAATAGATACGTCGAGATCTGGATTCGTCGGGGATTGGGGCGAATTCAGGGCGATGCGTCAATCCTGCAACATCGGCTGGTTCTGATAGCAGGGTACTACCGGAAGGGAAACAGGAGGTGCGACTATGAGTGCAGGTAGGATCCTCACACCTTTTTTTGATCTCAGAGAACGCTCGGTAGGAAAAAGCGGGTTTTTCTTTCTGGAACACATTCTCAAGGCACGGCTCGATCTGCATATGGAATCCGGGACGAACGATCTTGATCAGGAACTCAACGTGTACATTGCCGGGCTGCTCGATTCGCTGATCCGTTCGGATAAACTGGTGAGGTTCAAACCGTATGTCTCACCGTTCGACAACGATGTACGGCAATGGCTGCAGCAGCATCCGGGGCTGCGAAACGCCTATACCGTCTACCGGGAGAACGCCGATGCCGGGCTGCTTTTTTCGGGGCTGTTTTCCGGGTTCGATCACGACGGATCGTATCACCGTATCGTGATGACGGAGCACGATGAGCAGGGGCGGATAGCGCTGTATTACGAACTCGCCGCGAGCGCACTCGCTCATCTTCAGGGCAACAATGTATCGCTTGTCGAGGTGTTCGAATCGCTGGCCGAGCATCTCGACGAGATATTGAGAATTGTCAAGTATGCGGCGAACAGTTATTTCGATCTTTGCGAGCGGATGTCCGATGGCTCGCTCTACCATCTCAATCGGGAACTGGATGAACTTGATATAAAAAAACAGTACGACGAGAAACTCGATGAATTTCTCAAATACTTCAGTGCCTACAAGGAAACGCCCACCGAAGCGGGAAGGGAAGAAGTGCTGCGGCGTGTCGACGAACTGAAACAGCTCAGAAGTGATTTCAGGTTCGACGGTACATAATGCCGATAGCTGCAGAGTGCGGCATGCGAGGGGAGAGGGGAAAACCTGTGGCCGGTGACACACTGACCGCAGGTTTTTTTCATGGTATTCGCTGCCGTTCCTGCACTGCCTTTCAATTCACTACCGTCAGCTGTCACCCTGATTGCTGCCGGAGTACTGCATTTTTTCCTCACGCTCGTGAATATCACAGTATAGAAGGTTCAGTTCAGTATCCGTCGGTTTGCGGAATCGGGTGATTTTTTCCAATTCTGCCGGTGGTGTACCGTTATTCAGTGCGGTCGTATATTCCCCGGAATAAAAATCCTCTATTGACGGGTACAGAGGTTCGTTGTTGAACCGCATGGAGAGCAGCATATTGATATCGGCCATAGACAGCGGTTCATCGCGTGCAGCCTGTTTCTTTTTCTCGAGTTTCGCATAGAGTGCGGGATACAGTGTTCTCGCAAATGAATCGGCCATGATCATCTCCTCGTTGGAATAGATATTCTGTCGAACCGGTCTGAACGGGAACATAAAAAGACTCTTCGGGGTTCCGTCGGCCGGGGCAGGGAACCTCCGGTGTTCAACCGTTCCGGATCAGAATATACCATTATGGATTCGCGGATGTGGAAAACGTCGTGCACGCATGATTTCCGGATTCATGAAGAATCATGCATGTTCAACTATTTGCGGATAAAAACAAAATTATCGCTTCCGCAGATTGAAAAGCTGTTTTCCCGGAAAAAATTAATTATATTGTTACATCGCGTTAACGTTAACGCTCTCAGGCACACGATGCAGCTATTTCCGGCTGTCCGGAGTACGCAACAGGGATTCACGCAGGGTACAGGTCCCCGAAGTTCATCGGCAACGTTCAGTCAATAGAAATACATTTTCTGTAATAACACTCAGCATCCTGTACATTCAGGTTTGAAGGGAGATCAATGGAACAGCCTACCTGTGTAATTGGTGTCGATTACGGTTCCGACTCGGTACGTTCAATTGTCGTGGATACGTCCAACGGAAAGGAACTCGGCAGCGCGGTTCACTATTATGCCCGATGGAAAGAGGGAAAATACTGCGAACCGGTGATGAACCAGTTCCGTCAGCATCCGCTCGATTATATCGAAGGGTTGGAAACCACCATAAAACAGGCACTCGCACAGGCTCCCGCCGGTACCGCCGCCCGGGTGAAGGGTATTTCAGTGGATACTACCGGTTCCACCCCCGTGGCGGTTGATAAAAACGGTACTCCGCTCGCGCTGCTGCCTGAATTCGCCGAAAATCCCAACGCGATGTTCGTACTGTGGAAAGATCATACCGCGGTGCGCGAAGCAGGCGAGATCAACGATTGCGCACGGACCTGGGGGGGCGAGGATTTCACGAAGTACGTTGGTGGAGTTTATTCTTCCGAGTGGTTCTGGGCGAAGATTCTCCATGTACTCAGAGCTGATGAAAAAGTCCGTGCAGCAGCGTTCTCGTGGGTGGAACACTGCGACTGGATACCCGCACTGCTTGCCGGCGATACCGATCCGCTCACGATCAAACGGAGCCGCTGTGCCGCGGGACACAAGGCGATGTGGCATGCCGCGTTCGGCGGACTGCCGTCGGAGGAATTTCTTGTCAAACTTGATCCGCTGCTCAAGGGGCTGCGAGATCAGCTCTATAAGGATACCTTTACCGCCGACATCGCCTGCGGTGCGCTCTGTAAAGAGTGGGCGGATCGTCTGGGATTGTCGACCGAGGTAGTTATCGGTGTCGGTTCATTCGATGCGCATATGGGTGCGGTCGGCGGTGAGATCGAACCCTATGTGCTTACGAAAATCATGGGAACCTCCACCTGTGATATGCTGATTGCGCCCACGGAAGAGATCGGGGATAAACTGATCGCCGGTATCTGCGGGCAGGTTGATGGTTCAATTGTTAACGGCATGCTCGGGATGGAGGCCGGACAGTCTTCGTTCGGTGACGTCTACGCGTGGTATCGCAATATGCTGCTCTGGCCGGTGCGGAAACTGCTCGGGTCAGTCGAGGGAATCGATACCGCCACCAGAGAAAAAGTCGCTGAAGGGCTCTCGGGAAAGGTCCTTCCGGAGCTGTCGAAAGCGGCGCAGCAGATTCCGATCGATGAATCGGCGACCGTCGCGCTTGACTGGCTCAACGGCAGACGGACCCCGTATGCCGATCAGCGGCTGCAGGCGGCGATCGCCGGGCTCGGTCTCGGAACCGACGCTCCCCGGATGTTCAAGGCACTGGTTGAGGCTACCGCTTTCGGGGCGAAAAAAATCGTCGACCGGTTCGTTGAAGAGGGAATTCCCATCAAGGCGGTTATCGCCCTGGGTGGAGTGGCGAAGAAGGATCCGTTCGTCATGCAGGTGCATGCCGACGTGCTCAATATGCCGATACGGGTCGCCCGTTCCGAACAGACCTGCGCTCTGGGCGCGGCGATGTGCGCGGCGGTTGCCTCCGGTATTTTCACGACCATGAATGCAGCCCAGAAGTCAATGGGTAACGGGTTCGAGGGTGAGTATCAGCCGAAACCCGAAAATGTCGAAAAATACCGTGTTCTCTACGAGCAGTATTCGAAACTCGGCGGATTCGTCGAGAAGGAATTCACTGCGTAGGCGGGGACACCGGTACTTTCGTTCAGAAATAAACGAAATCCATATCAATACACTTCATAACGCCTTTAAAGGAGGAAATTCATGAGTGTCAGGAATTCGATAGTACGTCAGGGTATGATCCTTGCAGCAGGTGCCGCGGTGCTTGTCGCCATGAGCGGATGCGCGAAGAAAACCACACCGCCGGCCAAGGCGGAGAGCGGGCTGAAGGTTGAACAGTCTGTATATGGCGTGACCCCCGAGGGTGATACCATCTCGATGTTCACTTTGACCGATGGAAAAGGGACCGAAGCGAAACTCATCACCTACGGTGCAACACTTGTTTCACTCAAGGTTCCCGATAAAAACGGCAACTATGAGGATATCACGCTCGGGTTTGACGATCTGCCGGGATATATCGCCTGTACTTCCTATCTCGGAAATTCGATCGGCAGGTACTCGAACCGTATCGCAAAAGGAAAGTTTTCGATCGACGGTACCGACTATCAGGTGACCGTCAACGACGGGGTGAACCATCTTCACGGCGGAGCGAAAGGTTTCCACAAGGTGATCTGGAACGCGCAGCCGTTCACCACTCCCGACAGCGTCGGAGTCACCTTTACCTATTTCAGCAAAGACGGTGAAGAGGGTTTCCCGGGCAATATGAACATCACCAACGTATTCGCCCTCAAGGCCGATACCACACTGGTCAACATCATCAGCGGAACGACCGACAAGAAGACCGTCTGTACCTTTACGCACCACAGTTACTTCAACATGACCGGCGATGCGAAACGCGACATTCTCGATCATGAACTCACGCTGTTTGCGGACAGTTACACTCCCGTCGACGAAACACTGATCCCGACCGGCGAAATCAAAGCCGTCAAGGGAACGCCCTTCGATTTCACCGAACCGCACAAAATCGGTGAACGTATCGCCGATGTCCCGGGAGGGTATGATCACAACTTCGTGCTGAATAAGGAAGGAAATGAAATTTCGCTTGCGGCACGGGTTTACGAACCGACCGGCGGCAGGGTGATGGAAATTTCCAGCAACGAACCGGCGATCCAGTTCTATTCAGGGAATTTTCTTGACGGAAGTCTCGTGGGACACGGTGGAAAGAAGTACGAGAAGTACTATGCATTCTGCCTGGAACCGGAACATTATCCGGATTCACCGAACAAACCAGATTTCCCGAGTTCTCTGCTCAATCCGGGTGAAACCTATACCAATGTCATGATATTCAAATTTTCGACCAAATAAGGTATTTCATGAGTTCATTCAAAGAGTTGAAAGAGACCGCCTGGAAGGCGAATATGGGTCTTGCCGACAGCGGTCTCGTCATCGCCACCTTCGGAAACGTCAGCCAGTACGATAAGGAACGCGGCGTTTACGCCATCAAACCGAGCGGGGTTCCGTATCCGGAACTGACCGCCGACATGATGACCGTGGTGGATCTTGACAATAAGGTCGTCGAGGGGACGTTGCGCCCCTCGTCGGACACTAAAACCCATACGGTACTGTACCGTTCTTTTCCGGAAATCGGCGGGATCTCTCATACCCATTCGACCTACGCGGTCGCCTGGGCTCAGGCGATGAAACCGGTTCCCATTCTCGGGACCACTCATGCCGATCATCTGGCCGATGATATCCCCTGTACGAGACCGATGAGTGACGAGATGATCAAAGGCGATTACGAAACGGAAACCGGTAACCAGATCGTGCAGCACTTTGCCGATCTTTCCTATAAGGACATCGGTATGGTGCTGGTGGCATGTCATGGTCCATTTACCTGGGGTGACAATGCCGACAAGGCGCTGTACAATAGTATCATTCTCGAGGAACTGTGCAAAATGGCGTATCTCTCCTGTCAGATCAATCCCGGAGTACAACGGTTGTATGACGCGCTGATCAACAAACATTATCAGCGTAAGCACGGAGCGAACGCCTATTACGGACAGAAATAGACAGTGCGGCAGTACCGTAAGTGAATGCCGGGGAGCATTCACGGAAGATAAGTATCAGGCGGATCTCAGCTGCCGGCAATTGACAGAAAATTTTATTGAGGGAGGGCACAGGGTAGCGTGGCCCGTCGGGCAGCATCGGCGGTTTTTCGTTGCGCAGCCTGGCGGACAGCCTGCTCTGCTTTACCTGCGACCGGCCGGAGACGATACCTGCTATGGCTCGTCTTCCGGCCTGCAGGTATTTTACATTTACTATCCGGTACGTATCGATACAACTTTCCAGCCCCATCCTTGTCCCTCCCCCGTTAACGGTGGAGGGAATCTGATTGCAATTTCCTTCCCCTGCAAGCGGGGAAAGGGCAGGGATAGGGGTAAGGCGGAAGCCGGGAGAGAATCCATTCCACATGACGTGGTGGATACTTCTTTTTATATTTATTCAGATTCATTTCAACGAATTGGAAGCAAACGTGGTCACCATCAAAGATATCGCAGAACGCGCTCAACTCTCGATCGGAACGGTTGACCGGGTTATCCATGGTCGTGGAAGGGTTTCAAAGAAAACCGAACAGAAAATCAAGGAGATCATCAAGAAAACCGGATATAAGACCAATATCCACGCACGCAATCTATCCCTCAAGAAAACTCACCGATTCGGGGTTATCATGCCCCTTCCGGAACAGGACGGAGGCTACTGGGAGATCCTGAAGAACGGCATCGATCAGGCGACAAGTGAGCTTTCCTCGTTCAACGTGCACCGTCATTTCTACTTTTTTGACAAATATTCCGAGTCGTCGTTCATCGCGGCAGGTAAAAAAGCACTCAGTGAAAAAATGGGTGGATTGCTCATCGCTCCGGTACTGCTTAATGCCGGTACTTCATTCGTGCAGTCCATCCCAGAATCGGTTCCGTATGTCTACGTTGATTCCACGATTCCGGGAACAACGCCTATCGCCGCTATCGGTCAGAATTCCTATCAGAGCGGGGTTTGCGCGGCACGTCTCATGAACATGCTTCTTGCCGGCAGAGGGGAGATCGCCGTTTTGCGGATGCTGCCGAATGATTTTCATATCAATGAACGGGTACGCGGCTTTCTCGCGTATTTCGAACGGAATCGTGCGGTGGCGGCTCAGGTGTTCAATGTGGAGGGTAGCGCCAATGAACAGGAACTTATCGGGCTGATCAAATCGATTGAACATGAACTGCCTTCGTGCAGAGGATTTTTTATCACGAACGCCGAAACGTACCGTATCGCGAAAGCGTTGCAGCTGGACGGTCGCAACAGGTACCGCGTGATCGGGTATGACTGTACAAAGGAAAATATGCATCTGCTCGAACAGGGCGCGGTTGATTTCATCATCAGTCAGAACACCCGCGAGCAGGGATATGCCGGTATCAACAGCCTGTTCAGACGTATCGTCCTCAAGGAACCGGTTGCCACCGGTGAAGTGACCATGCCGATCGATATCGTTATCGCCGAGAATCTCTCCTACTACCGGTAGTAATACGTCGCATACCGGACCGCATGATCGTATTTTAATTGTAATTCCGCTCGGGTGCCGACTGTGCGTAACAAAGTGATGTGATCCGGTCACTCACCCGCAACGGAACGTCGCTGCATATCTGAGGAGGACCACCGTCCGATGAAATATCCGTTCCGTCATATCGCCGTTCTGTTTATTCTTTCGGTATGCGTCGCCGGTGAACGAAACGTCGGCGGAAACCGATACGGTGCCGCTCCCCGCATTGTCGAACGGTTGAACACCGACTGGTTGTTTGCGCCGGATGACGTC
>JAFGHA010000149.1 GCA_016930275.1 Chitinispirillaceae bacterium | reverse complement strand
GAGGCACTTGAACGCGATATGATCGTCGATGCGCTGAAACGCTCCAACGGCAACGTCACTGCCGCAGCCCGCGATCTTGACATCACACCGCGGATGATCCGATATAAAATCAAGTATCTCGGTATCAAACCACAACAATTGACAAGGCCGAGACGCACCCGTACCTGACTCCTGTCGGGGCCTTTTCCTTGCGGGGACACTCTCGCGGTCGACAATTGAAACGTCCGGTATTGCGATGCCTGGACCGGCGTGCCAACCGGACGCGCGTACCTTAGCCCTTATTACACGGGTACTTTCTACCGCTTCAATAAAACAGGACAACACCTTTTCGTATCAGTTGGAATACATTTTCCGTACGACGATACATTTTTATTCTCGTGAATGACATTTCCCGTCGCTGTACCGGCAGGGATGACATATTTGTTGTTGTTATTTCATAACCTACTGTTTTTTATTTAATTACGATGCACGTGTTTTTTTTCACCTTCAAATATGCCCCACTTCTCCACTATTTTGATGACATGAATGTAACTACTGTGTGTTGTGATCGCGTTATCCGTATCGTCAAGCTTCGGTAAAACTCCCTTCCTGCAGTAACGACTGGCG
This sequence comes from Chitinispirillaceae bacterium, assembly GCA_016930275.1. Taxonomy (GTDB): domain Bacteria; phylum Fibrobacterota; class Chitinivibrionia; order Chitinivibrionales; family Chitinispirillaceae; genus JAFGNB01. Next base: position 6,301 of record JAFGHA010000149.1, on the reverse strand, counting down.
AAACAGCCTTGATTTAAAGGATTTCGCATACCCCTGATCTTTTGGCACGTGCTTTGCGTTTCATTGCGGGAATACTGCTCTTGTAAACATCAACAACGGTAACCCGGAAAGGAAGGTTGCAGTATGAGGAAGATCGCTATATACGGTAAGGGTGGCATCGGTAAATCGACCACGACACAGAACACGGTCGCCGGACTCGCCGAAATGGGACGCAAAGTAATGGTTGTCGGGTGCGATCCCAAGGCGGATTCCACTCGTCTGATGCTGGGCGGACTTGCGCAGAAGACGGTACTCGACACTCTGCGCGAGGAAGGTGAAGACGTCGAGCTCGATGACATCATCAAGGTCGGTTACGGGAAAACCCGTTGCGTGGAATCCGGCGGTCCTGAACCGGGAGTCGGCTGTGCCGGTCGCGGTATCATCACGTCGATCAACCTTCTGGAACAGCTCGGTGCCTACAGCGACGAGTGGGAACTCGATTACGCCTTCTACGACGTTCTGGGCGACGTGGTATGCGGTGGGTTCGCCATGCCGATCCGTGAAGGTAAGGCACAGGAGATCTATATCGTCGTTTCCGGTGAAATGATGGCCATGTACGCCTGCAACAATATATGCAAAGGTATTGTCAAATTCGCCGATGCAGGAGGTGTGCGCCTCGGCGGACTCATATGCAACAGCCGGAAAGTCGATAACGAAAAGGAGATGATCGAACAGTTCGCAAAGAAACTCGGTACTCAGATGATCCACTTTGTTCCTCGTGACAATATGGTGCAGAAAGCTGAAATCAACCGGAAAACCGTTATCGATTTCGATCCGGCTCATGCACAGGCGGATGAATACCGTGCACTGGCCTCGAAAGTTGATGCGAACGACATGAAAGTAATTCCCAAGCCGCTTCAGATCGAACAGCTCGAAAGCCTGCTGGTGGAATTCGGGATTGTATAAAACAGAATCGAACACCGGCAACCCGCCGGTACTATTCTTTTTCAAAGGAGAAAATTGCCATGTTGATGATTCGTGCAATGATACGCCCCGAAAAGGCGAATGACGTCCTGGCCGGACTGCTCGAAGCGGGATATCCGGCGGTTACCCGGATCTCCGTTTACGGCCGCGGCAAACAACGGGGACTCACCGCCGGTGGTGTAACATACGACGAGCTGCCGAAGGAACTGCTCCTGACCGTCATTAAGGACAAGGACAAGGAATTCGTCGTCAATACAATTATAGAACACGCCCGCAGCGGTATCGAAGGAGCCTTCGGTGATGGAAAGATATTCGTCTCACCGGTGGTTGAAGCATATACCATCAGTTCCGGTGTCAAAGAAACGTCGGCCGAGGAGTAACCGATGAAAGAAATCATGGCGATGATCCGCATCAACAAGATCAACGAGACGAAGCAGGCGCTCAATGCCGCCGGTATCACCTCTTTCACTGCGACCGGAAGGGTACTCGGTCGTGGGAAAGGCATGGTTGATTACCGTGTGCTTGATGGAGCGAAAGAGGGTCGCCCCGAGGCGATAACGCTTCTCGGCTCCGGACCACGGCTGGTTCCCAAGCGGCTCATCACGGTGGTCGTTTCCGATGACTGGGTTGACCGCACGGTAAAAGCGATTATCGACGTCAACCGGACCGGTAATTCGGGTGACGGTAAAATCTTTGTTCTACCCATCATCGAGGCGACACGGGTCCGTACACGTGAAACCGTCTCGGGCGAATCGGGCGGAACGGTACTTGATTCTTCGGGAGGTTTGGAATGAGTAAAGAGTCTTCCCTTAAAAACGTTCAGGAATTCAAATCGAAGATCATCGAGAAATACCCGACCAAGGTTGCTCGAAAACGAAGTAAATCGTTTGTCATCAACCAACCCGGAGAAGGGCAGGAAATTCAGGCGAATATCCGTACCATACCTGGAATTATCACGCAACGCGGATGCACGTATGCCGGTTGCAAGGGCGTGGTACTCGGACCCACCCGCGATATCATCAATCTGACGCATGGCCCTATCGGCTGCGGATTTTACAGCTGGCTCACCAGACGCAACCAGACGGCTCCCGGTCCGGAAGGTGACAATTACATGACGTACTGTTTCTCTACCGACATGCAGGATGAAAATATCGTCTTCGGTGGAGAAAAGAAACTCCGGCAGGCAATCCAGGAAGCCTACGATATCTTCCATCCGAAGGCGATCGCCATTTTCTCGACCTGTCCGGTCGGTCTTATCGGTGACGATGTGCATGCCGTTGCCCGTGAAATGAAGGAGAAACTGGGTATCAACGTGTTCGGTTTTTCCTGTGAAGGATACAAAGGAGTTTCCCAGTCCGCAGGCCATCATATCGCGAATAACCAAATCTTCAAACATGTGATCGGACTCGACGGTACCGAGCCTGAAGGAAAGTTCAAGATCAACATGCTCGGTGAATACAACATCGGTGGTGACGCATTTGTCATCGAAAACCTGCTGGAACGTTGCGGCATCACTCTTGTATCAACCTTCAGCGGTAATTCGAGCATCGATCAGTTCGCCAATGCGCACATGGCCGACCTCAACACCGTCATGTGTCACCGTTCGATCAATTACGTTGCCGACATGCTCGAGAAGAAATACGGTATTCCATGGATCAAGGTCAACTTCATCGGTGCCGGGCAGTCAGCGAAATCACTGCGCAAGATCGCACAGTATTTCGGCGACAAGGAACTGACCAAACGGGTTGAGCGGGTAATCGCCGAAGAGATGCCGGCAGTCGAGCAGGCCCGTACTGAGATCAGCTCCCGAACCGCCGGAAAACGGGCGATGCTGTTTGTGGGTGGAAGCCGTGCGCATCATTACCAGATGCTCTTCGAGGAAATCGGCATGGAAATCATCGCCGCAGGATATGAGTTCGCCCATCGTGATGATTATGAAGGTCGCCGTGTTCTTCCGTCAATCAAGGTCGACGCCGACAGCCGGAACATCGAGGAACTGGTGGTCGAACCGGATCCCGAACAATATCGCCCGAGAAAAACAGAGGCGGAGCTGGCGAAACTCGAGAAAGAGGGTTTCACCCTGCACGACTACGACGGCATGATGCCGGAAATGGCGAAAGGTGCTCTGGTAATCGACGATATCAGCCAGTACGAATCGGAATTTCTGATCGAACAGTACAAACCGGCGGTGTTCTGCGCGGGCATCAAGGAAAAGTACATTGTCCAGAAAATGGGTATCCCGATGAAACAGCTGCACAGTTATGATTACGGAGGTCCGTATACGGGATTTAGCGGTGCGGTGAATTTCTACAGGGAAATCGACCGTATGGTGAATACACGGATATGGAGTCTTGTCAAAACCCCCTGGGGGACCGACAGTGCATCGAAGCCGTCGATTCAAGCAACCTACATCTCAGAAGCGGTCTGAAGGGAAGGAAAAACTTATGTTGTTACGACATACACCCAAAGAAATAAAAGATCGGGAAGCACTCACCGTCAATCCCGCGAAGACCTGTCAACCGATCGGTGCGATGTACGCTGCACTAGGCATTCACGGCTGCCTTCCCCACAGTCACGGATCGCAGGGATGTTGCGCCTATCACCGCAGTGCCCTCACCCGGCACTACAAAGAACCGGTTATGGCGGGAACGAGTTCGTTTACCGAAGGGTCCTCGGTGTTCGGCGGTCAGTCCAATCTGCTCGCGGCCATTGAAACTATTTTCACCATCTACGATCCGCAGGTGATCGCGGTGCATTCCACCTGCCTGTCGGAAACCATCGGTGACGATCTTCCGCAGATTATCGCCAAGGCGCAGGCGGACGGTAAAATCCCCGAAGGGAAGCACGTCATCTACGCGAACACTCCGAGTTACGTGGGAAGTCACGTAACCGGCTACAGCACCATGGTAAAAAACATGGCGATGAGTTTCGCGGAGAATACCGGCCGTAAAAACGAGATGATCAATCTCGTCTGCGGATGGGTTGAACCGTCGGACATGCGGGAAATCAAACGTATTGCCGGGCTGCTCGACGCTCCGGTGATTCTCTTTCCGGATACGTCGGATGTGCTTGACACTCCCCAGAACGGAAAGTTCCGGTTCTACCCGAAGGGCGGCGTAACCATCGACGAACTCAAACTCACCGGCGATGCCAAGCATACCCTTGCGCTGGGCAAATTCTGCAGTGAGGCCGCGGCGAAAGAACTTGACGCACGCTGCAACATTCCCTACACCCAGCTCGATCTTCCGATCGGTTTGCGGGCCACCGACCGGTTCATCATGTCTCTCGCCGAAACCGCCGGTGTGGCAATTCCCGCTGAACTGACCGATGAACGGGGACGGATGGTCGATATCATTACCGACATGCAGCAGTACTTCTACGGCAAACGGGTCGCCCTGTGGGGTGATCCCGATAACCTCATTCCACTGGTCGAATTTCTGGTCGATATCGACATGAAACCGGTCTACGTGGTGAGCGGTACCCCCGGCAAATACTTCGAAAAGCGTATCCATGAGATCGCCGACGCATCGGTACCGGACCTTAAAGTCAAGAACGGACCGCAGGCGGATATGTTCCTGATGCACCAGTGGATCAAAAATGAACCGGTGGATATCCTGCTCGGCAATACCTACGGCAAATATATCGCCCGTGATGAGGACATCCCCTTTGTCCGGATGGGGTTTCCGATCCTCGACCGTATTGGGCACAGTTACTTCCCGCAGGTTGGTTACCGGGGCGGCATGCATCTGCTCAAGAGCATCCTTGATGCGTTGCTCGACCGCAAAGACCGCGATGCACCCGAAGAATCGTTCGAACTGGTGATGTAACGATGAACGCCGCATCCCGAAGTGCTGCACTCCCCGTCCTTGAGGCACGGCGCCCCCAGATCAGCCGTGCCGGAAGCGACAGCGGGACCGTATCGTGCGAAAAAAAATCAATCGCCGGTGCGGTCTCGCAACGGGCATGTGTTTTCTGCGGTTCGCGTGTGGTACTCTATCCGGTTGCCGATGCCCTTCATCTTATACACGGACCGATCGGTTGCGCGGCGTACACCTGGGATATAAGAGGAGCCCTCTCATCCGGTCCCGAGCTGCACCGGATGAGTTTCAGCACCGATCTGCAGGAAATCGATATCATATCGGGCGGTGAACGGAAACTCTACCGTTCACTGCTCGAACTCATCGACAAATATCAGCCCAAAGCAGCATTTGTCTACTCCACGTGTGTCGTGGGCGTAATCGGGGATGATGTGTCCGCCGTTTGCAACATGGTCGGTAAGGAAAAGAAAATTCCGGTGATTGCCGTTCACAGCGAAGGATTCAAGGGAACCAAGAAAGACGGCTACGCCGCGGCATGCGACGCACTTGCGGCGCTTATGGGTAAAGTGTCAACCGACGGTATTTCAAAACAGAGCATCAATATTCTGGGAGATTTCAATATCGCCGGCGAAACCTGGATCATCAAAGAGTATTACCGGCGTATGGGAGTCGAGGTGGTTGCCACGATGACCGGCGACGGCCGTATCGATGAGATCCGCCGCGCGCACGGTGCAGCTCTTAATGTGGTGCAGTGCAGCGGATCAATGACCCGCCTGGCGCGGTTCATGGAAGAGCAGTACGGTATTCCCTATATCAGAGCATCCTACATCGGTGTAGAAGATACCGCGAAAGCGCTTTACGACGTCGCGAGCTTCTTTGGCGATGCGCCTGTTCTCGAACGCACCAAACAGCTGGTCAGAGAGAAGATCGACGAAATCATGCCGCTGATCGACATCTGCAGAAAAGATCTCAGCGGTAAAAAAGCCGCCGTCTACGTCGGTGGTGCCTTCAAGGCGTTCTCGCTCATCAAATCACTGCGGATGCTGGGTATGGAAACCGCGGTGGTAGGTTCACAAACAGGAAACAGACAGGACTACGAAGTACTGCAGAAGCTCTGTACTCCCGATACGATTATCGTCGATGACGCCTCGACGCTCGAACTCGCCCGGTTCGTTCTGGAAAAGGATGTCGACCTCTTTATCGGCGGTGTCAAGGAACGACCGATCGCCTACAAACTCGGTGTCGGCTTCTGCGATCACAACCATGAGCGTAAAACGGCACTCGCCGGTTTCGAAGGAATGGCCAATTTCGCCCGTGAAGTACACGCTACGGTAACCAGTCCTATATGGCGCTTCGTTCCCCGGCGCAACACCAGGAGCAGTGAAACATGAAAACCGCCGCCGCCGTTCGCCCGACCCATACCGCCACCAGGAACGCCTGCAAGCTCTGTGCACCGCTGGGGGCGTCGCTGGTGTTCAGGGGAATCGAGGGCGCCATCGTGCTTCTGCACGGTTCACAGG
>JAFGHA010000148.1 GCA_016930275.1 Chitinispirillaceae bacterium | reverse complement strand
TGAGAAAAGTTGAAATGGTGTGGGGGTTAACTTGGTGTCTACTAAATCGGCACTACTTCATTCCCGGTAACATCATCCTCCCCTGCTCCGGGGTTTCACCCTTCCCTGTTCCATACCGTGCATATTGGTATATTTAGCAGTGAAATACACCGTTATAAAAAAAAGGAACACAATGTACAACGATCAGGTCATCTACGGCATACATCCGGTTGAAGAGCTGTTAAAATCGAGACTCACATCGATCGATCATGTTTATTTCGAACAGGACCGCAAGAGCGCCCAGCTCTTCGAGCTGATGAAAATCTGCAGAAAGGAACGGCTTTCCTACAACCTGGTTCCCGAAACGAAACTGCAGCAGCTGACCGGTTCGCATCGTCATCAGGGGATTGCGGCGCAATGCAGTGTCCTGCCCTATGCGGACATCGATGAAATTGAGAAACGACTTCAGGGTAAGGAGCATCCGCTCATTGTGGTTCCGGCCTCGATTGAGGATCCCGGGAACCTCGGTGCGATTATCCGATCGGCAGTCGCTTTCGGAGCAGATGCTCTTCTGCTGGAGCGGAAACATACCGCGCCGTTGAACGCGGCGGTAGCGAAGAGCAGCGCGGGTATGGTGGAACACCTCACCGTTGCACGACCGAAAAATCTCGAGGCGGTGATAAAGGGATTTGCCGGCCGGGGGTATGCGGTAATCGGCGCGGATATGAAAAAAGGCAGACCTCCTCAGGAGATCCGCCTTGCAGGTCCGGTAGTACTGATTTTAGGTGGAGAACATCGTGGTATTCCACCGTATCTCTCGAAAACGTGTACTGATTTCGTCTCGATCCCGATGTGCAGCGCCGTTCAGTCACTCAACGTTGCGGCAAGCGCCGCCGTGCTGCTCTACGAAACAGCGCGGCAACGTTCAGTTACCGCGCCATAACATTCACTGATTCCGTAACGTGCTACTCCGTATCACTCGTCAAACAGGCCGAAAAACGCATCGATTTTATCGGCGACATCGTCACCGGTGATTGAATCGTCGGCGCGCCCTTTCCGTTTTACCGAAACCGGAGCTTTATTCGGCGTACCGGATTTGGAAGAGGATATTTTTTTTGACGGTACCGTTTCCTTCTCCACCGGAGCGGCAGCTGCATCTGCGGAACCATTGCCTTTTTTCTTCTTGTTATGGTCGGATGGCGGGGACATTTCGAGAGCCGCGATTTTATCGGCGACATCGTTGCCGGTGATGATATCACTTTCGGCATCGGTAAGCTCCGCCTCGAAAAGTTCTTCGGCGCCGCTTTCGGCCGTTGCTGTTGTTTGCTGAGGTTCGGGTGGTTCGACCGCTACCGGCCCTTCCTGAAACATGATTTCAAATTCATCTTCAGCCGCACCCCCGGTTTTGCTTTCAGCTGCTGGCTCCTTTTTCACGAGTTCGTCAGCCCTTGTGTAGACGGTTTCCTCGGGAATACTGTCATCGATCTCTGCTGCGTCCTTTTTCTGTTCCGCGGGAAGTTCGGCAGCGACCGGCTCTTCTTCAACGGTAATACCGCTATGGCCGGCGTTCGAAGCGATAACCACCTCAAGATCTTCCTGTGGTTTCTCTTTTTTCTCTTCCAGTATTGAAGGGGCGGCTGCTTCAGCCGGCGGCGTTTCCTGTTTACCGGGTTTGAGAAATGATGAGAGCGTGTTGATATCGACGTCCATCATGGTTTCCATGGTGAACTCTTCGTCATTGAACATCCGGTTTGCGGTTTCGGATACCGCTGAAACCGTTGCGGAAATGCCGTCCTTGTTCGATTCTTTCGGTTCAAAGACGACATCCTCCTCTTCATCGAGGGGGGATATTTTTATGGTGTCGTCGGTAACCGGTATGTCTTTGTTTTCCGGCGTTTTGACCGGTTCGGCGACTTTCTCCTCAGCGATGACCACATCGGGCTCAGATTTTTCCGGTTCTTCGGAAACCAAAGGAATCTCAAACAGATCCTCTACAATTACCCCGGATTTCTTTTCGGTATCGGGAGAAGCGGTTTTCTCATCGACCGGGGCAGCGTCGAAAACAGCCTCTTCAGCAGGGGTTTCAACGGGTGCCTCGACAATGGTCTGATCTGAAACTTCCGGCTCCACGGCAGGCACGTGCTCCGTATTGAACTGCACCGTTTCCAGCGCAGCCTCGGGGGGTGTTTCGACATAACTCAACCCGGTTTCCATTTCGTGCTCTGAAATTACATCGGAAAGACCGGTATCACCGAACATCTTCCGGTTGTAATGCGCCATCATCATTTCGGTGTATTTGACATAATAAGCATCAAAAAGATGCATATTCGGCCGCAACTGACGATTAACCTCGTCTAACCGGGCGGAAAAACGCTCACGGAGCTCCATTTCGGCTCTTCCTCCACCGTGACGCGAGCTGATCAATGCCTCGATCTCGACCCACAATTCACCGATGGAGTGCATGACACTGTCACGCTCCCGGCGGATTTTGTCTCTTTTACTTTTCTGGAGAACAAGAACAACACCCCATACAAGTGAGGCGACCACCGAACCAATAAACATTCCTGCAAGCATTTGAACAAGCATAGAATCCCTCCGTTAGATACCCATAACCCTGTTAATCAAAACAATATATCGAAAATCCAGCAAGAATAGGCAGTTTTTTTTCACACTTGTATACGAACCTTTGATATCAATCATTAAGATACCCGTGGTTCAGAAAAATGGGGCGGTATATTAAAATAATAGATTTTTCTCAGGATTGAAGTCAAATTTCACGACAACCGGAACAAGAAATCAGACGATTGGAGAACCGGCGGAAGTTACCCCGTAACGTACTGGAAGTCAATAACTTCCCGAAACCCAGTGCCGCATCTGTTCAGGAACCCGTCTGATTCATGCGCCCCGGGCGATCGTCGAATCGTACACCCTGCGATATTTCTCCACCGCAAGATCCCAGGAGTGCTCCCGCACCGATTGTAATCCGTTATGGATCATCGCCCCGTAACGGTCCTTTTCCGCGACGACGCTACAGGCTTCCTCAAGAGCTTTTTTGGCAGCGGCAACGATCGACTGATAGAGGGGATTGGCGGAACGTTCCCAAAGAGAAGCCCTGAGCAGTGGTCGCCACAGCTTTTCCGCCTCCTGATCGGGAAACGTTTCACGGTAGAGAATACCATTTCCGGCATCGTGCACAGAAGCGGGAACAAGAGAGGAATAAAGGGGCGGTACCGTGAAATCCGCCCCCGGATGAATCTGCGACAGCAGTCCGCCCGTTGCCCGCGCGATCACCGGAGTTCCATGCAGAAACCCCTCGCTTGCGGCACCGAACGGCTCATAAAGCGAAGGCATCAGCAGAAAACTAGCCCCCTGTAGAAACGTCCGGTATTGTTTCACTGCAATTTTGAAGGGCCATATGGTAATCGACCCGCTGCACTGCTCAGCCATTTCCCTGAAGAAGGAGAGATCATCATCGCCGTTATGAAGATTCGGCGTGAAAAAAAGATGAGCGCTTCCGGGTTTGAGTGCGGCAAAAGCGTGAAAAACCGTATCAAACCCTTTCTGCATGAGATCGTATCGACCGGACATGAAGAATACCGGTACCGACGGATCATCGAGTGAGGCATTGTCCAGTCTGCCGATGACCCGTTTATCATTCATCCCGTGTAATGTCGTCAGAAAGGAGGTTCGCCAGGATTCTTTTTTCCCGAGTATCGGCCCGTAATTTTTTCCGGCGGCGGCATCGGTTTCGCTTTTCGTAAAAGGAAATTTCGGGTCGCCGAACATACCGTTTTCGATACCGATGGGAGGATTTCTCCTGAATAACTCCTGCAGATGATCGGCGAAAAAACCACGTTGCAGAGGATCATGCCGCAGTTCATGGGCAAAGGGAGTACTCACCGTGGTCAGTGGGCCGTGAAAAAAAGGCAGCATGCACCGGAGCACGGTTTCACCGGGAAAAACCTTACCGAAAAAGCAGACTTTCAAACGATCCGGAAACGGTATGTCGAATGAATTATGCAGGGTAAGGACCGTCCGCACCTGCCTCAACACCGAGCTCAATACCGCAAAACGTGAAAACACCGCGATCGGAGCGGTTTCCCAGTCATGAGCATGAATAAGTACGCGATCGGTGACACCGAGAAATTCAAGCATCGACGGTACCACCGCGCAGAAGGCCAGTGCATCAAAAAGCAGGTTATCCTGATCCGCATATCCGTACGGATTGTCACCCGAGGTAAAACGTCCTTCGATGCCGATATGGTAGGTCGGTACCGACGCGTCCGTTTCCTCATAACAACTTGCGGTACAGGAGTAATTACAGATCCGTACGATCCGGTTGCTGCAGCGCGATACCAGCGCGCCTGTGGCGATCGCTTTCTGCACCGTGGCATTTTTCTGATGAAGCGGTGTGAGGAGAAGTACCTTTTCGCCCTGATTACTCAGCGTAAGCGGTAACTGTTGTATAACCGCGCCAAGCCCTCCCAGGGTGGCGAAACGGTTTTCGTAGGAAAGAAGCACCACATTCCTGCCTTCAGCCTTGAAAGTACGGTTGCTGCGCTGGAGGACGGCCAGTTCCTCCTCGTTGAAAAGAGCATGATGCGATGCGGATAACGGTGTCCAACCGGCGAGTTTCGTGTGGAAGAGGTTGTTGAAGATTTCACGTTGCGTTGCCATTGTCTCCCTTTGCTGCGGTTCGCTGGTACGCCTGTTTTTCCAGATACACCCAGATGAGTCCTACTGCTGCAGGTAAAATAATATTAACGAATAGAATAATGGTGGCCACTCCCAATGCAACAGCCCCGCACGAGAGACCGTTGCAGGAGAACTCCTGTGTCTGCGCGAGAAAAAACGAGAAGGCGTACTCACGTAACCCGATATTGGCGATGAAAAACGGCAGCAGCAGCATGAACGAAAATGCCTGAGCCGCAGCGGTGATACCCACCAGGATATCCCGCTCCCCGAACATGAAAAAAAGCAGTGCCGTCTGGAAAAGCAGCAACAGATGAGCGGCAATCGAATAGCCGGCAAGACGGAAAAATGGAATTTTTCCACCCCGTTCGGGATTTTCAAGGAACGACCGCACTCTTCCCGGCAGCGACAGATCTTCATGAACCGGCCTGACGCCATACTTCAGAAGGAGTATCGCCAGAAGAAACAACAGTGCGAAAAGAACCGAAGCCGCGACCAGCGGCATGAACACGGGTCGTTGCAACACCCCGGCCTGTACCAGCATCGCCGCAGCACCGGCAACGACCGTGACTATGACCGCACAGAGCCGTTCCTCGATGGTGGCGGCAGCCGTCGCGAGTTTCCGTGTCGGATCGAGATGTATCGCACGGAACAGCTCTCCCATCCGCCCCGGGGTCACGAATCCCAGAAAAAAGCCTCTGAACATGGTACGTACCGCAATACCGGTCGATGCCGGAAATGCATGTATCCAGAGAATGCAGCGCCATCTGAGTACCTGAAAATAGAACGACCCGGCACCTAAAAGAAGAGCTCCGCATAATCCCGTCGGCGAGACACTCCGGGTAAGATCGGCAAGGTCGGCACGCGCGATGCTTTTATTGACCAGCACGACAAAAAGAATCGTGAGAAGACCGCGAAAGCTGTATTTGAAAACCGGGCGGGAATAGAGTACGCCGATCCGTTCCGCAGTTGCAGCCAGATACCGGTATCCCGGCAGTGCGGAAAAGATGCTCCCAAAAACGTTATCGGAGAGAGGTTCCTGCCGTTGCTGCGTTGAATCGTTGATAATTCCACCCCGCGTTAAAAAACGTCGATGCCGTGGGAGAGACAGGATAGGTTTTTAGTGTATTGAACGTGATGAATTGTTCATAACCGGCAGACCGGTTGATTTGCCGGCAACCGCCACCGGAAGGAAAAATAGTTTCCCGGCGCAAACATTCAGGTACTTTAAACCGCAATTCCGTTCATCCTGATCCCGCTCTGCGGGACGAAGGAGAGAGCAGACCAGGAAACGGGCACAGGGTTCGATAAGCTCACCATGAGCGTACCGTCAATAGTGCATTGAAATAACTGAGTAGTTTCGGATAATCAACGTTTGAATTGACGGGAGACAGGTCGGGAAATACCCATTCTGATTGTAAACTGGTAGAGAGTGTGATGTGAGTCAATAACTCGGATGTGCATTGAATATGTTTCAACCGATCAATCAAGAATAGTATTTTGCATGCCATCCCCTACAACATATTCACCGGATCCACGTCGATCACCACTGCCGGCCCGGTTGAGCGCGGCCGTTTTACCGCCGGAAACGGTTTGAGCATTCTGCCGATCGTCCCCGGTGTCGCGGCTTTCACCAAAACCGTATAACGGGATTCACCGGCGATCCGTTCGAGTACCGCGGGCGACGGCCCCAGCACCCTTACCCCGCTTCCGCCCGTGGCCGTAATCCGGCGGGCGATCCGGTCGGCGGTGGAAGCCACTTCATGCTCAACCTTTCCCGATACGACGATACGCGCCAGGCGCCCCCAGGGCGGATACCCGAGTTCTTTACGGCCGGGACACTCTTCGGCGTAAAAGGTCTCGTAATCGTGCGTCACCACGCACCGCAGTGCGCTTTCTTCCGGAGAATAGGTCTG
>JAFGHA010000147.1 GCA_016930275.1 Chitinispirillaceae bacterium | reverse complement strand
TCATATACATGAGGAAGAGGCTTTTGAAAAAACCGAAATGATACCTCAATCGACCAAAACACTTACTCACTCTTTCAGGGGGGATAGCTGTATGAAGTATTCACCAATTATTACTTCCTGTGTCACCGCCTCCTTCGTTTTCCTGGTCGGCTGTGCCACCAACCCGACCGGATTGAATGAAGGACGGGAAGATCCGTCTCTTGCGATATCCTATGAAGAGGCTTCAGCGGAACAGATCGCCAAAGAGGCGGCCGACCTCGGCCAGGTCATCGCCGTTTCAGCAGGAAGCCTTGGAAAAACCGCTGCCACTTCAACGTCGGAATTGGAGTTGAATCTCAGCGGCCAGGCATGGTCGTATGAAAACGGGTGGTGGACACGTGAAGGCGAATTTTCACTCACCGGTGTGCAGGGTGAAGCCCTCACATTGAATGGCTACGACAGTGCACAATTCAAGGACGAAACCGGAGCCACAGTTCAATACCCGGTCGTCATGAATGCGACCTCCGTAGCACTTGCCCACATGGGTTATTTCCATATCCGAAACAGTCTCGGCGGCTATATTGATATGGGACGCACTTATACGCTAAGCGGAGAACTCAATAGAGGTTTATCCGACACGACACTGACACTTGAGGGTACGCTTTCACAGAGCTTCAAGGCCGAAAACGCCGATAAAACCGCATGGTGCAATTACGAAGGAACCGCCGAAGTGGATGCGGTCATCTATGAAAAAACCGCCGATGGCTGGTCGAAACCGGTAAGCGGCACCATAAAAGTCTCCAGTCCCTACCGCGATATAGAAATCACCTTTTCGAACGGCACCGCCCAGATCACCGTCTCTGATAAAAATGGTCAGGTGAAGCATTCGACTACAGTCACCCTGTAACGATGCACACCTTTCAGAACAAACCACTTCGCGGAGGGCACATACCCTCCGCTTTTACTTTTCGGGAACAGCTGTACCCTGACCGGTTCGCTATCATTGTCCAGAATTTCACACCGTTCAACGATGCGCACATTCTTCATAGTTGATCGCTACGGCACCTCCCCCGGTTATCAGTATAATAGGATTATGAAAAATGATATTGCCAGGATTTTTCACCCTATCCATGTTTTATCAGCCTCACGAAAATTCATTACTGTTTTCCCTTTACTTAAAACCCGAAAAACCGACCTATCCACGGATTGTATCGATTCCGTTGCTGACCCCCAATAAATTGTAGCAGCTCCCTGCCGAATACGATACACTACGAACCTACACCACTTGTCAATATTCCGCAGAACCGGCGTCTCCCCTATCTTTTTTAATCACAATATATTGTGCCAATTTCATTCAGACGCACACGATAACATTCGGAAATAAAACCTCCGGTAATTCACAAAGTGAAACCAATGCTTTTAATTTTTATTAAATTCTTTATTGAAATAAAAAACCAATATATTGTACAATCTTCCTCTAACATGTAGCACAGGTTGTGGATTATAACTATTTTTTTCTTTGTCCGCATTAACAGCACACCCTTGGAAGGAGCACCACGGATGATAGAAACCATCAGGAAACGCGAAGGTAAGCTGGTTCCTTATGATAACTACAAAATCGCCAATGCAATTTATAAAGCCGCCGAAGCTGCCGGCGGAAAAGATTTCGGTTCGGCACTCACCCTCGCAAAACAGGTTGAAGATGCCATCAGTAAAAAATTTCATCCAAAATCGATTCCCGCTGTTGAGGAAATTCAGGACATTGTTGAAAAAGTTCTTATCGAACAGGGACATGCGAAAGTTGCAAAAGCGTATATCATCTACCGTGAAGAACACCGTCGCATCCGCAGCACTCACGATATGCTCCTCGATATCGCCACCACGATGGATGGCTATCTCAAGCAGGAGGACTGGCGCGTACACGAGAATTCCAATGTGAATTATTCTCTTGGCGGGCTCATTCTCCATAACAGTGGAGCGATTACCGCAAACTACTGGCTTGAAAACATTTACAGCCACGATATCTCAACCGCTCATCGTAACGGTGATTTTCATATGCATGATCTTTCAATGTTTTCCGGGTATTGTGCCGGATGGTCACTGAGGCAACTCATCGCCGAAGGGCTGGGGGGTGTACCGGGAAAGATTTCTTCGGCTGCTCCAAAACACCTTTCGACACTAGTGCAGCAGATGGTCAACTTTCTCGGAATTCTTCAGAATGAGTGGGCAGGCGCACAGGCTTTTTCATCGTTTGATACCTATCTGGCACCCTTTGTTCGGGTCGACAATCTCTCGTATATCGATGTGAAACAGCAGATCCAATCCTTCATTTTCGGTGTGAATACTCCCTCACGCTGGGGATCGCAGGCTCCGTTCACCAATATCACGCTCGACTGGGTCGTTCCCGATGATCTGCGCGACCAGCCGGCGATTGTCGGCGGAGCACCTATTGAACAGACCTACGGAGAATTTCAGGCGGAAATGGACATGATCAACAAGGCGTTCCTTGAGGTCCTGATCGAAGGCGATGCCGACGGCCGCGGTTTTTCATATCCCATTCCCACCTACAATATTACGGAACATTTCAACTGGAACAGTGAAAACGCACAGCTTCTTTTTAAAATGACCGGCAAATACGGAACTCCTTATTTTCAGAACTTCATCAACTCGACGCTCAATCCTGGAGATGTCCGATCGATGTGCTGTCGGCTGCAACTCGATAAAAGGGAACTGCGAAATCGCGGTGGCGGACTGTTCGGTGCCGACGAATTTACCGGATCCATCGGGGTGGTTACCATCAACCTGCCGCGCATCGGATACCGGTCCTCGAGCGTCGATGAGTACTACCAGCATCTTGACCATTACATGGATCTCGCCCGCGATTCACTCGAAGTCAAGCGACAGGTTATCTCCCGTCTCATGGATCAGGGCCTCTTCCCCTATACCCAGCGGTACCTGCGCCACTGGAACAACCACTTCTCCACCATCGGGCTTATCGGAATGAACGAATCGGTGCAGAATTTCATGGGAAAAGACCTCACCCACACGGAGTCACGGATTTTCGCGAAAGAAGTACTGCTTCATATGCGCGATCGACTGGTGATGTATCAGGAGGAGACGGGCCACCTATTCAACCTCGAGGCGACACCGGGAGAAGGAACCTCATATCGCCTCGCCAAGATCGACCGGGAAAAGTTCCCGCGTATGATCATTCCCGGCAATGACCACCCGTTCTACACCAACTCGACACAGCTGCCGGTCAACGCCACCGACGATATTTTCGAGGCCCTTGACATGCAGAGCGACATCCAGAAGATGTATACCGGCGGGACCGTGTTCCATGCATTTATCGGAGAATCAATTGACGATATCGAAATCTGCAAGAAACTGGTAAGGAAAATCGCCGAAAATTATCAGATTCCCTATTTCACGCTCTCACCCACTTTCTCGATCTGTAAACAGCACGGATATCTTAAAGGTGAACATTTTTCCTGCCCGAACTGTTCTGAAGAAACCGAGGTATACTCACGAATCGTGGGATACTACCGGCCGGTACAGCACTGGAATGAAGGCAAAAAATCCGAGTTCAACCACCGCAAACTTTACAAGGTGGGTAACACTCCGCAATCGTCTGAACAGGAACATCCCGAACACTTTTTCGGCATAGAAGAGAACGCACCATGTCAGGAGGAAAAGGATACGGCATTGGCGGCTGGATAAAACATTCTTTCATCGATTTTCCGGGGACGGTTTCGACCGTCCTTTTTTTTAACGGCTGCAACCTGCGCTGCCCCTACTGCCATAACCCCGAACTGGTGCGTGGCAGTCAGACATCCGTCAATTTCGATGAAATTATTGCATACCTTCGCCGGCGCCCTGGAATTATAGAAGGGGTGGTTCTCTCCGGCGGAGAGCCGACACTGCACGGCTCCGCACTACTCGATATCGTTCGGGAGCTTCGCACACTCGGTCTTACCGTTAAACTCGATACCAATGGTCTGCTTCCCGAGATGATCACCGCGATCGCCCCCGACTACTGTGCCCTCGACCTGAAAACGTCACCCTCCCGATATCCCGAACTTGGATGTAACATCCAACCGGAACAACTACCGCTCCTTCGTTCGCTTGATATCATTAGAGCAATGGGAAACAGAGCGGAAGTTCGAATCACGGTTGCACGGCCGTTTATTGATAATGCCGTTATCGAGGAATTCACTGTACTGTTATCTGGTATGGAAAACGTTTTCCTGCAACCACTTCGCACCACAAAGCCACTGCTTGATCCGGATTTCGACACAAGGAACAGCATATCGGCAGAAACCATACAACAATACCGAAGCCAACTTGCAACAGTAGTCAAATCATGCATTATCAGAGGTGATTGAACTGCCGCCACCAGCCGGAACGACCCTGGGTTGTTGAACGCCTCCACAACTCAATCATGAAAAACGAACCTGCTCAACTGTTCCAATAAGCCATTATCATTAGTGGAGAAACGGCAAGTACCTCCATTTCTTCTTTCATTTTTTTTCTGCAGGTTTATGATACATCCCGAAATTTCGGACCACATGGTTCCACTCTCGTGGAACAAATCTATTATTCCGTCCTCCATTTTTGTTATATTATCTGAAATCGGGGACACTCTACACGAACTCCTGAACGAATTCAATTTTCCGCTGTAATGCGTCCGGTCACAGGTAGCGACGCTCAGGTGACAATTCGCGGCTCGGCGTGTGGAACTATTAACGGATACCGATATTAGTAACGTAAATGGACAGTATTTTCAAATATCTTGATTACCGCGAATTCCTGCGCGATCACTTTGACCACAATAAAAGCTGCCACCGGTACTTCTCGTTCAGATATGTTGCCGGAAAAACCGGCCTTGATGCCTCCTTTTATGTGAAAGTGCTCAATAAACAGAAACATATCGCCAACTCCGCCATCCCGGTACTGATTGGATTCTGCAAACTGTCAAAACGTGAAGGTGCCTATTTTTCTCTGCTCGTTCACTATAACAAAGCGAAAACACCTGACCAGGAAGCATTTTTCCTACAGAAGCTCCTGCTCCTTCGAAAACCGGTAGCCACGGTAATAGAAAATGAACTATATGAATACCTTACCTCCTGGTGGAATGTGGTTCTACGGGAAGAACTCAATGTAATCCAGTTCAAGGGAGATTATGAGGACCTGGCGAAACGACTGCAGCCGCCTATTTCCGAACAGCAGGCACGACAATCCGTAAAGCTGCTAGAAAGCCTGAACCTGATCAGACAGACTGAAGGCGGAACATGGAAGCCGACCCATGAATTTCTCACGACCGACGGTTCCGATCTTACCAAGGCGGTTCGAGCATATCAGAAATCGGTACTGAAACTGGCGGCATTGGCGATTGATTCCATACCGAAAGAGGAGAGGGATTTCTCAACACTCACCATCAGCACCTCACGGAAAGGACTTGAAACCATCCGCGAACGTCTGATCGATATTCGAAGGGAAATAATAGAGCTTGTTCGGAAGGAAGAAACCACCGAAGAAGTATACCAGATCAATTTTGAAATTTTCCCGCTTACAAGAAACAACCAGAAATGATGAACCTGAAATACAGTACAGCTCTATTGATCGCTTTTACTGCCATGGCGGTTTTCCAGTGTAGTCCGATCGAATCAACCGGAGGAACCGGTACCGAAACGGTCAATACCTTCGCCCGGCTGCCCGATGGTACTCCGGCTTCGGGAGCGACCGCAAAAATTGTTGCCACACTCTCGTGGATTGACAGTATCAGCAGCGGTTCTTCACCGATACTCTGGGAAGGAATTGCCGACGAGGATGGTCGGATCAGTTTCGATATCAGCGCCGAGGAACTCACCGCCCCGGTGAATCTTCAGATTGACCACGAAGAGGGAGCTCTTTTATTTCCACTCGAATCGGATATGGCCAATCTCGGAGATACGGTACAGCTTAAAACCACCTCATCTCTTTCAGGGACCGTGGACATTTCCGCAGGCGTACCGTCACGTCTGCTGTTGTCCGGAAGCAGCTATGAGACCGGTGTTGACGCCTCGGGAATCTTTTCATTCTCAAATGTCGCCCCCGGCATCTACACCGTTGTCACCGCTCTCAAAACCGCCTCGGAATTATATCTCTCCAACAGTGACTCGCTCACCCTTTCGGAAGACAGCGCTACGACAGGGTATGAAATTCCTCCACCGGTCAACCGTCTGCTTATCGATAATTTTGAAAGTGGTGTCGGACCGACCTCACTTAGCCGTATCTTTCCGTTGCTCGGCTGGTACGTTCTGTCTGATTCCATTTACTACCTGTGGAATCCCACCAATAAACGCTGGGAAAGAGGTATTTCAGGCGTTATCGGAAATTCACCGATTTATTATGATTCAATAGTTACAGAAGGCAACACGGCATTCTCAGTTTCAACGGTACTGGATCGGGTCTCGCTGATGGCCAATGCACTGTTCGGGTTTTCCTTGAAACCGGTATCAGATCAGGGCGCCAACCTTTCTACCATAACCTCAATCTCGCTTCGCGCATCCGGGAAGGGAGTTTTGCGACTCAGATTCGAAAGCCTCGGACTCGATACCGTTAATTCACGTCTGTCGCATTATACCTATCCGTTTGTTCTTGCGGATACCATGGGAACGTATACGATCCCGGTTGATTCACTCCGGATTCTCGAACCGATAAATGACTCGGCAAGTTATCCCTGGGAACAGGAATCGAGAAATGTTCTTCGTATTGAGTTCGAATTCTCCACCTCGGAAAATGACCGTGGCGATTCGCTCTACTGCACTATTGATGATTTTTACTTCAACGGAGTTACTATTTCAGATCTTACCGCCGAATAAACCGCAGCACGCTACCTCCTTTGTGTATCGACAACTACTCCGGTGATTGCCTGTTAATGCTTCTTGCCCAAAACAGGGTACTTAATCTATATTTAATAGTTCAATTTGGGCCTATAACTCAGTCGGTTAGAGTAGCGGACTCATAATCCGTTTGTCCTAGGTTCGAGCCCTAGTAGGCCCATTACTACAGTTTGAGGAGGAATTTTGCAAACTGTTAAAGTTTGCAGTACTGCACATCAGAACTTGAGTTACGATTCATTACTACCCTAAAGCACCGCGGTATATCGGTGCTTTTTTTGTTTTCGCAGCTGTGTGGAGGGTGTTTATGCTTGAAGATTTACAATATCTGTTGGAACTCCAGGAAATCGACCTCAGAATCAAGGAGCAGGAACTTGCCCAGGAACAGTTTCCTGAACAGGTCGAAAAACTCAATAAACAGATAGCTGATGCGACAGAGGCACTTGAAAAGGTCAAGGTTACCCTCGGGCAGGCCGAAGAGGATAAAAAAAACTGGGAAGAGCAGGTGGAAAAAGCGCAGGATGGTCTTGAGCGCAGCCAGGAACGGCTTAATTCCATACGGACGAATCGTGAATATGACGCGGTGCATGCAGAAATCGAAGCACAGAAAAACATTATCAACAGTGCTGAGCAACGTCGCAACAACCTCATAGCGGAAATTGAACGTCTGCAGGCAACCGTTGCGGAACATCAGACCGAACTCGAACGTATCACCACCGAAAACACCCCGCAGATTCAGGATCTGAAAGATAAAATCGGTGCGATCGACTCGAATATCGCTGAAATAATGAAAGAACGTGAAGTAGTTATTCCAAAACTGTCAAAACATATTCTGCGACAATACGACCTCATCCGTTCAAAGCGGAAAAACGGACGTGCCCTCAGTATCATCAAACCCAATCGGACCTGTTCGATCTGTTTCAAGGTACTGGAACCACAGCTTTTCAATGAGATCAAACGGGGTATCAAGGTGCAGCTCTGCCAGAGTTGCGGTTCAATCATGATCTGGGAAGCGCCGGAACAGCAGTAAAGTTCCGGACACCGCCGGGAAGCGAAAATCGGTATCCCCAGCAACGAAGCGGTGTAATTTTTATGTGCATACAATATTCGAAGTTCCTCCGCCTCCATCCGGTTACTGTCAGACGGTTATGAAAAGTATCCAACTCTACGGCAGAATGACCCGCTACCTCTCTCCGTATTGGCCGTGGATACTGCTATCGGTAGTATTGTCTTTTCTGGTGGTTTCATTTGAGGGTATGTCGCTCTGGTTCGGAGCTTCACTTGTTCAGACCCTTTTCAAACCGGTACAGGAAAATCTAACCCGCCCCGAATTCTCAATCGCTCATCTGAACGATTTCCTTAAATACTATACGTGGCTTGTCATCAGGCGTTCAGAACCGCTTGATTCGCTTAAACTGGTTTGTTTTTTCATGGCAGTAACGTTTCTGCTGAAGAATGTCCTTATCTACTGCAAATCACTCGTGATGGCCGTTCTCAATCTCAACGTCGTGAAAGATTTACGGAACCAGCTTTACAATCATGTCCTTCGACTTCCCGTATCGTACTACGATCGTACCAAATCAGGAAACCTTCTTTCAATCATCATGAATGATGCAGCGAGCATCAATCTCTCGATGACCACCACCTTCGACCGGCTTTTCATCGAACCGATGCGGGTTATTTTCTGGATCAGCATGTTGCTGATCATCAACGTGCGGCTTACGCTTGCCATTTTCATCATCTTCCCGGTTATAGGAGTCGTGATCGCTTTTATCGGTAAAGCAGTCCGTCGCCGCAGTAAAAGGGTGTACGAATTCATGGCAGGTCTGGTTTCGATTCTCCACGAAACGATAAGCGGAATCCGTGCGGTTAAAATGTTCAACATGCATGGAACCGAAACGGAAAAATTCCGGGAGGAGAACCGGCGGTTCATTCATCATTCGTTCCGGTCAACGTCAATCGGTTCGATATCAAGTCCTTTTACTGAAGTGATGGGCGTCCTGGTTGTGATCATTCTGCTCTGGTATGGCGGCAGGCAGGTACTTGTCAGCCACGGTTTCGGTGCCGAAGATTTCGTCAGATTTCTTATATTTCTTTTTTCCACCTTCACACCGCTCAAAGCGATCACCTCCATAAACAATACCCTTCAGAACGGTTTTGCCGCTGCAGAGCGGGTGTTCAGCATTCTTGATGCTCCGACTGAATCGCTTGCTGAAACATCAGACCGACGGGTTCCGGAATTTTCCAGTGAACTAGCATTTTCCGGGGTGAATTTCACCTATCCCGGAACAAAAGAACCGGTACTCACCGACCTCTCCTTTTCCGTAAAAAAAGGTTCCATCGTCGCACTGGTCGGCTCCAGTGGTGCGGGAAAAAGCACCATACTCGATCTGCTTCCCCGTTTTTACGATGTCAGCAGCGGTGCCATCACCGTTGACGGAAAGAATACCCGGGAAATGGACCTCGCACAGTTGCGCAGTCTTTTCGGCATCGTGGCGCAGGAAACAGTTCTTTTCAATGAAACCGTATTCAACAACATCGCTTACAGCCGTCCCGATGCCACCGCAGTTCAGGTTGCCGACGCGGCCCGAGCTGCCAATGCACTGGAGTTCATCGAAAAACTGCCCAATGGATTTGAGACCATTATCGGTGAACGCGGAGTCATTCTTTCCGGCGGACAACGGCAGCGGCTCTCGATTGCACGGGCACTGCTGCGCAATCCGCCGATATTGATCCTTGATGAAGCGACCTCCGCACTCGACACCGAGTCTGAACGGCTGGTGCAGAAAGCCATCAACACCCTGATCGCCAACCGCACCGCAATTGTCGTTGCACATCGTCTTTCCACCATCAGTCATGCTGATATGATTCTCGTCCTGGAAGCGGGAAAAATCGTTGAGCAGGGGCCGCATGCTGAACTGTTGTCACTTGGCAAACGATATAAATACTTCTACGATCTTCAATTCGCCGCCGCCCGTGCACAATTCGACGATCGCATTGACCGTTAAGCCGGTTATCACGCTGCTATTCCTGCAGTTCCCTTTCACGGGAACCATTCTCCACTCGTTGCTGAACATCCTGAACTACCATCCCCGCGAGAAAGAAACCGAACGTTCCGGTAATGTGCACTGCCGATCCGTTTATCTGCTTTTTCTTACTGCACCATTCGTGAACCAGAGCATCATCATCGGCAGTAATCTTCGGACAGATACAGTCACCCGAACCGCAACCGGTTTCCGTTGACCGGACCGGAAGCAGTTCTTCACTGTAAACACACAGCGGTGTCCCGGTAAACTTCCGCCGCCGGAGCCGTTTTCGCACCAGTTTTCCGAGGTGACACCCCTGCGACTCCCAGAGCGGAGCAATGCGGATTCTCGTCGGATTCATTTTACACGATGCACCAAGAGCGGTAAATACGGTACAGCCGGCCTCAGTAGCACTGATAATAAGATCCACTTTGGCACTCAGACTGTCGATTGCATCAATTACGTAATCGAAGTTTTCGAGCCGGAAACGGTCGGCGGTACCTCTCTTGTAAATTTCCTGACGCATTTCCACCGAAATTCCGGGATTAATGGCCGACAACCGGGCCGCCAGTTCCCTGACTTTAACCCTGCCGACGGACGCTGCCGTCGCCTGTACCTGGCGGTTAATGTTCGTTCTGCAGATAAGATCAGAATCAACCAGTGTAATCACCCCGACTCCCGATCTTGCCAGTGCTTCAGCGCACCAGCTTCCGACACCACCGACACCAAAAACAATAACGCTTGTTGTCCGTAAACGATCAGCCACCACATCACCGGTTAGCAACCGCAACCGGTTGAACGACGGATTCCCCTTCATCCATTCTCCTTCCCTGCCACACCGAAACATTTTCCACGCAGCTGTTTTCTCTTTGACTGCACAATATATATTTCAGCAAAAGCTGTAAGACAATGTCTCTCTATCGGTTGCAGGCTTCCGGAAATACGCTGTTGCCACTTCAGTAGCCTCAATTTTCATTCCGGCATGCCTCCCGCCCCGTTTTCTTCAGACCGCAAAGGAGGCTCTATGTGTGCCATTCTTCTTAAATCGACGTTTCTTGCGGCAAGTGTCGCTATTTTTTTGCCCCTTTTCCCTCTCCTCGGAAATGATATCAATACAGGTGGACAAAAAGGTATAGTCCGCACACTTTCTACCGAAACATACGGTAAAACCGGATTCACTATTGGCGGCGCTGCTAAATACGGTACCGAACTTGAGTATATTGCCGGTCCTTCAGGAAAGGGGAACGTAATCAATCAGAGCACCAATCGGACGGTATCACGCACCAACCCCCATCTTATTTCCGGGAATGTATTCGGAGCCTTTGGTCTGACCGACTTCTGGGATGTAGCTATCGACCTGCCACTTTATTATGATGTCACCGGTTGGAACAAGGAAAAACGAAGCGGCATCGGTGATCTTGAGCTCTCGACTAAAATGGCCTATCCGTTCGGCCGCGACAGCGCATGGCTGACAAATGCCTATGCATTGAAAGTACTGCTCCCGACCGGCAGTTCCAACCGCGGTTTCTTTCCCCGGCATGTTTATTACCTCACCAATTCAACAATGAGCGATACCGATGCTGTCTTCGCTCTGAAAACAGTCTACTTCAATCCGCAGATTATCTGGTCGATGGACTTCGGTATGCTCAACCCGCGCCTCCCGCTTCGGCTTCATTTCAACCTGGGGGGTATACTTGCAACAAAAAAAAGCAACAGTGCCGTTGTTGCCGCGGTGGGATTCGAAGTTACCCCGCACCCGGTAATCACCTTCTTTACTGAAATCAGCGGTGAAAGCCGGGTCAAATGGTATACTGAAATCTTCTCTCCCCGCAGTTTCATCAACGATCCGTTCTGGGTCACCCCGGGTGTCCGGTTTTCACTGCCGAAAGGATTGTATGTCACCCTTGCCGGTGACATCGGTATCGCCCGGGACGACAAACAATACCGCAGCAATTTCAGACGTGAAGGATACGCCTATTCCACCAAATCTGTCCCCCGTTACAATGCTCAATTCACCTTCAGTTGGGAGGGCATCGGTATCCCGCCCGACCGTGACCACGACGATATTCCCGACCGCAAAGACCTTTGCATCCGCCAGGCCGAAGACATCGACGGCTTTGAAGATGCCGACGGATGCCCCGACATCGATAACGACAACGACGGCATTATCGATACCAGGGATTCCTGTCCGCTTGAGCCGGCGATCTGCAGCGGCTGCCCGATACTTGATGCCGACAATGACGGCATCAATGACGATGTTGACCGTTGCATAAACGACCCGGAGGATCTGGACGGCTTTTCGGATACCGACGGATGCCCCGACCCCGATAACGATAATGACGGCATCGTCGACACCAAGGACACGTGCCCCGATAAAGCCGAAGACAGTGACGGATTCGAAGACAGCGACGGATGTCCGGATTTCGACAATGACAGCGACGGTATCCCCGACAGTTCCGATAAATGCCCCACACTCAAAGGGATTCCTGAAAACGATGGCTGTCCCAAAACAGAGGAGATCAAACGGGGAAAACTGATTCTGGAAGGGGTAAATTTCGAATCAGGCAAGGCGGTACTGACGCCCGGATCCTACACCACACTCAACAGAGTACGGGAATCACTCGCCGAGTGGGAAAATGTTCGCTGTGAGATCAGAGGTCATACCGACAATATCGGAAGTGAAGAATTGAATTTACGGCTTTCGAAAGCACGGGCCGAGGCAGTTATGGAATACCTGGTACGCAATGGTATCGAACCGTCACGATTGCGCGCGATTGGTCTCGGCGAATCTGCTCCGGTTGCAAACAACAGAACGGCAGAGGGACGTGCCATGAACCGCAGAGTTGAACTGCAACGAATCGACTGAACTCACCGTTTTCGTTTCAAATAGAACCGGCAGCTTTTAATAGCTGCCGGTTCTGTTATTTCAGCATTTCGCCATTAAAGACAGTCTATCAAACCATTAAACCGAGGCACTTTCAACAACCGGTTCTTTTTTTTCTTCACCGTTGTTCCGTTTTTGTTTCTGAGGAGTAACCCCGGTTTCATTTTTACGTTTTTCCCCCGAAACGACTCGCTTTGCAGATCGACCGGCTCTGCCCAGATTGATTGATGCCAACTGAGCACTCAATGCAGGATCACCCTCCGCATAAATTTTAGCATATGCGAGTCCGCGGGAACATTTCTGCTGCAGGTTTTCATTAACTGCTTCGAGAACCTGCTGTGCTTCTTCAACCTTTTTTTTGTTCTCCTCGAGTTGCCTCCCCTTTTCCAGAACCTCCTGAACGGTATTTTCAAGTATCTCAAGCGAGATGTCGGGAAACGCCACCGACGAAAGTTTCTCCCGGTAAACCGTCAGAAATTCCTGAATCGATCCGGTGATGATTGCATTAATAGTTTGTTCAGCCATGCGGATACATCCTTCTGTTTGAATGTTCAACAACAGATATTTCCGAGTAACCTACCCGGGAATTCAAAAATACTGTTTTCCATTCTCCACTGTTACCCGTTACCGTTATACATTTTTTTTCGTGATCAATGGTGGAAAACGGTTATATTACTTTCAGATACCGGCAACAACCACCTGCTGCAACATATTCTCATTCCGTACCAGGTGTGTTTTCTATCCATCCTGCAGTAGTGTACTATTCGGATTGCCCATCTTTTCACCACAGGAGGAGCCATGCGAACTTTCCTTTTCAAGATTACCCTGAATTTGATTCTTCTCAGCATCCCGGTTACTGCAATACAACCCAATCCGCTTATTTCAAAATTCCAACCGATTTATGCATCGTTCACAGGATCACCCACGAATCTGGTAAACGGAAAATTCGGAGAAACCGCATGGACAGTAACCGACAGTTCGTGGATTGCAATTAAACTCAGACCGGACATCTCGGATATTTTCTTTACGTGGAACAGCACCAACAACATGTGGTCAGACAGCCTTGGAAATCCTCGTGACTGCGCTGAAGGGCTGCCGGTTCCCGTCAATTACCTGCTGCAGGTATCAGAGAATTCCACTAACGGTGTTGATGGCACCTGGAAGACCGTCGACTCCGTAGTCGACAACATTGTCGCCGCACGAGGACACCGTATCGCTTTCAGTGGTAACACATGGATAAAGATGTCGGTAATCAAGGGGGGAGGCAAAATTGATGAAGTTGAGGTATTTGATATGTCCAACGGTGCGGATGACACCTGGTTCTTTCTCGGAACAAGCGTAACCGTCAACACATTTAAAAAACCGGTTCAGATGAAAACTTTCAGAGAATACATCATTGAATACGTGAACGAATTCAACCCGAAGGCACTTCCGGCATTTATCCGGGGTGGTATCGGCTGCGCCACATCAAAAGGATTTGCCGCAGAAATAAATACTATTCTTTCCTCGGCGGGAAACGTCGCCTATTGCGCCATTGAGGTCGGCACGTATGACGCCTGGGGAGGCGGCAACGATAATGTTGCGGATTTTACCAATAACCTCAAAAAAATTATAACTGCCTGTAAATCGAAAAAAATCGAACCGATCATTGCCCGTACTCCAGCTACCAATCCGGAAAAAACCTCTTGGCAGATTAACGAAGGGTATCTGGCGGCAATTGATGAACTTACCCGAAAGTACAATCTCGTACCGGGACCCGATCTCTTCTCCTGGTTTCTCCAGCATCCCGACGAGCTGGCTGATGACGGTGTACTGCCTTCCCCTCGGGGTGGTGCAAACATACAACGTCTCTGGGCGGAGGCGGTATATAAACTCTACGACCCGAACGCACCTAAACGGCAACGTACGGCAACTGCGTCAAAGAAAAAATCCATCGCGAAGAAAAAGAAACGGTAATGACACCATTCCCGCAATTATTGCGGAATCGGAACTGTTCCTGAAAATACTGCATTCGCCGGTCCGGTCATAAAAACCGGATCAGCGGCATTTCCTCCCCACTCGATGAACAGATCCCCCCCCGGAAGATGTACCGTTACCGCATGACCGTGCAAACCGTTGATCATTCCGGCGACCGCCACTGCACACGCCCCGGTACCGCAAGCCTGAGTTTCCCCGCATCCCCGTTCCCATACGCGCATACAAACTTCCGATTCGGATTGTACGCTTGCAAATTCAACATTGATTTTTTTCGGGAAGAGGGGGTGGCACTCAATTCGTGGTCCCACTTTGAGCACCAGTTCATCAGTCAGTTCTCCGGTATGAATAACCGCATGTGGATTCCCCATCGATACTGCGGTAAATCTGAATTCACGCGAATCGATCAGAAGCGGGTACCCAATCACACGTTCTCCTGTAATATTCACCGGAATTTGAACGGCATTGAGTACCGGCGGTTGCATATTAACACGTACCATACCGTTACTTGACCGTTCAGTTACCATTCTCCCGGCGAGTGTTTCGATAGCAAGTCCCGTTGTTTCTTTTAGTGAGTGCAGGGCCACGTACTTCGCGAAACAACGGATGCCGTTACCGCACATTTCAGCCTCGCTGCCGTCGCTATTGATGATGCGCATGCGGAAATCAGAAGAACGGGAAGGTAGCACGAGCACCAACCCGTCGGCACCGATTCCCCGCCGGCGATCACATAAACGTTCGGCCGACTCGACAAGCCGGTTCTCCTCTCCGGAAGGAATATCATGTGTCACGATAAAATCGTTGCCGAGGCCTTCCATTTTTGTAAAACGCATACAGGCACCTCCTTCCGAACGTATCCACACCGGCAGGTCGCCCCGAAGCAGACTGGTACAATCAGGTAATTCTTTTCCCGTAACCACGGGTTAAACAGACAGAGATTTCAGCGAACGTATCCCAGAATGTCATCTGTCAGTTGATACGTTTCCCGTATAAACCTAAATACCGCAGTTGATTCGTGGCGTTCTGCATAAGATATTGCCCCATCTTGCATTGCAAAAATACTCAACGTGTCTCCCCGATCCCGCCGGGCCGGGCTGCGCTTTTCACAACCCTATCTGCAACAATATCTTACGTATATCATTCACGCTCAGCTGCGGTATTTAGGATAAAAATACTTGAAGGAGCCTTTGCAGCCTACCCCCACCCGATAGAAACAACGATATTTCATTTTATTCTCGGTACGCTCTAATCATTTTCTTACGGTACAGATCATTTAAATGGAATTGAACGCAGGTATAAATTTCACAACGTGTGGACTTCATGTTTCCGGGACGGGCGGTTGCTGTAGCCGGCAGTTACCGACATGCAAACCGCCCGCTTCCCGGACAACAGACGACATTCAGGCATCCGCGTAGGTGACTTCCATTTGAACATCGCTGTTCTCCTGCGCCTCACCTGACTCAATGGCTGCATCCTGTGTACTGTAATACGACATTACCGACGCATAGAGAGCCTTTCGAACATTCTGCGCACTCTCTTCGGCCTGAAAAGTAAGCCATAGCGTGGCGTTTTTTTCTGTCATCGTGGCGACCACAACCGGAAAACCGTACAGATCACCGTCGGAATCTTTTTTCAGATCGACAACCCGACCGAAGGATACAATACTGGAAATATCGATACTGTCACCCTTTGACCTGAAAAGATGCGGTTTTACCGTTCCGAGCATCGCTCCGAGAACCCCCCGGGACCGACGGGCGGTCTCTTCACTTCTGAAGTGACAATATGCCGAGCCACGAGTGGTTGTAAGTTTGAAATAGTGGGTATTTTCACTCTTTCGACTCTGTTGATTCAGCTCACCAACCGGGCCGGCATGAATGATGTGAGATACCAGAAAGCTATCTGATGAAGTACTGAAAATTGTGTTTTGCATTAATAACTCCTTGCAGTTATTAGGTGAAAAGTATGTTGTAGGTTAACCTGTTGGTATAGTAAAAAGCAAAAACAGTGCCATCTACTATTCCTCGCCATTTTCACCTATTTTAAGCTAATTTAGGCGTTTTTAATTTTTTAAGAATTTTAAAAGAGTCGCATTTTTGCGACTGAATATTCGACAGTCGCAAAAATGCGACTCTCCTAAAATCGTTTGATGAATACTTTCACTCCCTGTCTCAAGCAATATTCCATGAAGAAAATCCCCACCGTTTGAACAGTTTCGGTTGATACCTGTTTCCGGGACAACCGATAGTACCCAATCGCTCTATATTCACCGGTGAATTCCGAAGTATATTTTCCAGGTTCCTGTTTCACAACACGGAATTAGGCATATCAATAGTTGGAATAAATTAGATAGAAAGCAGGTGTATTCGAATTGAGTACCTGTGTGAAAATCCAGAAAATGCTTATGAGCCTATCTGATTCCCGGGATGCGGAACAGCTCTCCCGTTTTTTCAAAACCGGCAAAGGAACCTATGGAGAAAGTGACCGGTTCAGGGGTATCAGAATACCCCGATTACGAAGATTGACAAAAGAGTTTACCGGTGTACCCCTGGCTGAAATATCGGGTTTACTCGACTCGCCCTTTCACGAAGATCGTCTTTTCGCAATTCTGCTGATGGTGGAATATTACCGCACCGGAGATGCCACACGCAAAGAAATCATATACCATCATTATCTCTCCAATACAAAACGTATCAACAGCTGGGACCTGGTGGATCTTTCCGCACATCATATCGTTGGTACCCATCTGTATTCCCGGAACCGTAAACCGCTCTACCGTCTTGCGCGCTCTTCACTGCTCTGGGATCGGCGGATCAGCCTGATCGCGACATTTCACTTTATACGGAATAATGATTTTGCCGATACATTCAAACTGATCGGCATTCTAACGGAGGACTCCGAAGACCTCATTCACAAGGCGATGGGATGGATGTTGCGGGAGATCGGGAAACGCGATCTCCCTTCGGAAGAGACATTCCTGAAAGAGTGGTATGCCAAACTGCCTCGCACCACATTACGATATGCGATAGAACGGTTTCCAGAGGAAAAACGGCAGGAATACCTCAGGATGAAAAGGATTGTCTGATTAACGGGCACCATACCAGTATGGTGGATTGATGACAATCATACCGTCATTACTCAACAAAACGATGCAGCTCATCAATTGTGGAAAGTTTTTCGGCTCTGCAATACTGTTCGATTTCGTCAACAATACGATTCGGCAGTTTCGGATCGATGAAGGTTCCTGTTCCCACCTGTACTGCGCAAGCCCCGGCAAGCAGATATTGTAACGCATCGTCGCCACTCATGATACCGCCCATTCCGATAACGGGAATGGAAACCGCCCTGCACACTTTGTAGGTCAGTGCGACACCGATCGGTCTGATCGCAGGACCGCTCAAGCCACCGGTTTTCATGGCGAAAACCGGTTTTTTCCTTCGTGTATCGATCACCATACCCACGCAGGTGTTAATGCAGGAAAGAGCATCCGCTCCGCCGGCTTCAGCCGCACGGGCGATTACGGCAATGTCAGTCACATTCGGCGTCAGTTTAATAATCAGCGGTTTGGCGGTCGTTTTCCGCAGTGCGGCGGTAAGCCGTTCAATCTGTACCGGGTCGGTACCAAATGCCAGTCCGCCGTGTTTGACATTAGGACATGAAACGTTTATTTCATATCCGATAAGCACCGTGCATATTTCAAGCCGTTCGATCACACCGGCATATTCCTCTTCGGTCGAACCGGCGACATTCGCAATCACCGGACAGCCGAAGCTGGCAAGTTCCGGTGCCTTCTCACTGATAAATCGCTCGACACCGACATTCGCCAATCCGATGGAGTTGAGGATTCCGGCAGGTGTCTCCACAATCCGGGGGAGATCATTGCCGCTACGAGGTGTAAGAGTGATCGCTTTCGTATAAAGTGCCCCGAGGCAGGAAAGATCCAAAAGTGATTCATACTCTCCGCCGTACCCGAACGTTCCCGAGGCGACTCCAACCGGATTCGGCAGTACAGCTCTGCCGATTCGCACCCTCAAATCAATCAGTCCCATGCGAGTTCCCTGCTGTCAAATACCGGTCCTTCCCTGCATGCACGTGCATACGAAACGGTATCCGCAAGACGTACCGCACACCCCATGCAGGCTCCCACGCCACACGCCATCACCTGTTCCACCGACACATGGCACAAAAAACCGTGCCGTCCGGCAAACTGATGACATCCTTTGAGCATCGGCTCCGGCCCGCAACAGTAGATCCGGGTTTTCAACGACAACTCTCCGGAAACAGATTCCAGATATTCAACCACGTTACCGCTAAATCCGCTGCTTCCATCATCGGTACATACCACCGTATCATGGTTTTCAAAAACCGCTTCAGGGAAAAATGCAGCCGAACGGCACCCGAATACAAATGAAAATTCGCATCCTCTGTGCCGAAGAGTATCCGCCAGAAAAAGTATCGGGCCCAGACCGATTCCCCCGGCAACCAGAAGAGAGAATTCTCCGGGCGCGGGAAGAGGAAAGGGGATCCCCAGCGGCCCGATAATATCAAGTTCCGTTCCTCGCCCGAAAGTGCTGAGTAAATCCGTACCCGCTCCACGTACCTGGTAGATAAATGAAAAACGGTCTTCGGGTTCGTTGTGTGAAAGAGCAAAAGGTCTGCGGAGCAGCGGTACCACCGATTGGGTTATCCGAACCGTTAAAAACTGTCCGGGTTTTCCGGTTTCTGTTCCGCTTGTTCCCTGCAGACGGACCTGATACATTGATTGGCATAGTTGCTCATTCGAAAGAATTCTTGCTGAGAACTGGCGCATTTTTTTCCTTCAAGAAAAACCTCTACAAGTAGGATCAAACGACACCGAATATGGCAGGTATCCGTTCATTCCCGGTACAACATCCCTGAAAGTACTTCACGACAACAGAATTTTCAACCGAAGCGCATCCGTTTCAGTACAGCCTTCTGCTGAGACATGAAAAAACCATACCTTCCGGAATTCATCGGGTCCTTAAAGCCCCCCCTACATTGTTGAACATGCTACTGGAGGATAATGTGGAGAATATTTCTTCCAAAAGGGTTTTCAAGCCTACCACACCCATGTATATTTATTCTTTATATTTAGTGTCTGTCCGAAGACTTCTTCAGTCTGCGGACAGCTGCGACACACAGTTTGCGGTGTCGGTCTGTATCGTCCATATTTTCAGCATATGGTGGTTTCGACCTTCGTGCATTCAGTATGTCTTCCCGCTTGGCGAGTCCTCGCCAACGGAGTTTGTTTCCGGACAGACACTATTTACAAACACTATTTTTTTTATACTATTTCGTCCATCCTGAGTACGAACGCGTCATTTCTGCACTTACACACCTCAGGCATGAGATGGCGACATTACAACGGTTGTATGATTTTTTCGAAAACTATTCCAATCCATTTTATACACTGACGGAGGTTTCAAAATGCGCTCTCATCGGGTCTCTGATTTCATTTTGATGATAACCGCACTTTTATTTGTCTGCTCATTTACTGTCGCGGCTGATGACGCATTCGACAAACTCTATTCGTCTGGAAAATACAAGGAAGCCATCGATTACGCCGACGAGAAAATACCCGCAGGAGACCGCAACTCAGCACTCTGGGCAAAACTCGGTGTGGCCAATGAAGAACAGCAAATGATTGAGAAGGCGCTTGCCTGTTACATGGTCAGTATCCGTCTTGACCAGAAAAACTATGAAGCCTATCTCGGCGCTTCTCGCGTATATAACAAGATGGGACAGGCGGAATCGGCACTTGAAATGTCAAAAAAGGCCATGGACCTCAAATTGACCGGTGAAGCCGCATGGACGTTCTCCCAGGCCTGCATTTCACTTAACCGTGTCGCCGAAGCGAAAACTGCCCTTGAAAAAGTAACCGAAGTCGACCCGACCAATATGATCGCGCAGCGAGCGCTTGGAAACATTTACTATAAAGAAAAAAACTACAATAAAGCCGTAGGGTTTCTTAAAAAGGCCTACGAATCAAAGCCAGACGGTGAAACCGCACTTGACCTTGCAAACGCTTATAAAATTATCGGCGACCTCGACGAAGCTGAGAAATATTACAAGGAAGCTTCTCGCGACCGTAAAAAAGCACCGCCGGAAGCTGCCATTGAACTTGCACGAATCTATTTCAAGAAAGAGAAGTACAGCGACGCCACGGAAACGTTTGATAATACCGACAAGTCAAAACTCACCGGCCAGGATCTGTTCTCTTTTGCAACCAGTATAGAGAAATCAAACGGTGATAAAGGTAAAATGGCAAGAGTTCTCGAGGCTGCCATTAAAAAGTCAGGGTCGAAAGCCACTCCGGAAATTCTTGCCGCCAAAGAGTCGATCGGCAAATACTTCATCGAGAAAAAAGATTACAAGGAAGCGCTTTCTGCATTTGAATACGTTCGTTCCAACAAAGGCGATTCCAAAGTCAAACCGGAAATACTTTTTATGATCGCCGATGCTTATGAGGGGCTGAAACAGCGTTCGCGGGCGATACCGATTCTTGAAGCCATTATTGCACGCGACGCCAAAAATGTTGAGGCATACGCTCGGCTGGCAGACCTTTACTCAAGAGAAAAGCAGCCGGCCAAAGCCAAAGGAATCTATGAGAAGCTGCTCAAACTGCAGCCGAACAGTCCGGAGGTGTACCTTACCCTGGGAGAATACAACCTCAAAGCAAAAAAGTTCGAAGATGCCATGAAAAACTTCCAGAAAAGTTTCACCCTCGACCAGCAGGCCGTCGCCGCGATCGGCATGATGAATTCGGCCTGGGCACTCAAGCGCTACGATATCGCCCGTGATGCAGCGGAATCCGCATTGCACAAGGACGGCAAACTTCGTGAACCGCAGATAATACTTGCAAAAATCCATATCCGGGAAAAAAATTACGCTGCCGCGACCGACCGACTTGAAGATCTTCTGAAAGGGGATTCCAAGAATCTTGAATTGCTTGAGCTTTTAGCCGATTGCTACAGCAATCTCGGAAAAACCGACAAACTCTCCGACATCGATAAAAAAATCATTGAAATTGATAAAAATAATGTCAACGCCAGACTTCGTTTCGCACGTTACTCACAGGATTCTGGGGATCTCAAGGAAGCCAAATCGATTTTGGATGAACTTATCAAGATGCAACCTAAAAATACCGAAGTTCTTAAAAGTCTTTATGAAATCTCTCTGAAAAATGATGATAAAAAAGGTGCGCTCAGTTACCTCAACAAATACCTGGCGATCAAATCGAATGATGCACCGCTTCAGAAAGCCTGCGGTGATCTGCAATATGAAACCGGTAATAAAACCGCAGCACTTTCCGCCTACCGAACAGCGATGAAGATCAATCCCTCCATCAAGGGTTTCTACAAGAGGTATGCCGAAATAATGCTGGAACAGAAATCGGATAAGAAAAACGAGCAGGAAGTCATTAATGTGCTCAATGCGGCAGTTAAAGCGGGTGAAGCGGATGCTGAAATCTATTCAACACTCGGTTCTATCTACAAAAATCAAAAAAAATATCCACTCGCAATCAGCATGCTTCAGAAGGCGCTCCAGAAAGATCCGAAGGATATAGAGTCGCTATCGATGCTCGCCTATTGTCAGGAAAAAGCCGGCAAACTGTCTGAAGCAATCATTTCCTATGAACAAGCAGCAGCCATGGACAGTAAAAACGCCGATGAATACAAAGCACTCGGACTTCTCTACCAGAAAACGGGTAAAAAGAGTCAGGCTATGGGCGCGTATAAGAAATACCTTGAAAAAGCTTCTGACGCTTCGATCGCAATAATGGTCGGTGAATATGAGTACAACCAGAAAAAATATGAGGATGCGTCCAAATATTTTTCGAAAGTAACCGGAGCCGCCGCCGAGAAGCCTTCATTTCTCACGATTTATGCCGATGCAGCATACAAATCGGGAGACACGCAAAACGCTGAACTGTTGTTGAAAAAACTCAGCGTTAAATCCCCCACCAACGCCAATTCATTTCAAACACTGTATGAAATTTCTCTCAAAGCAGGAAAAAAATCCGAAGCTGCGGAGTATCTTAACAAATACACCACACTCAACCCGAAAGATGCCGCCAGCCTCCAGAAACTCGCAGACCTCTATTTTGAGCTTAAAAACCAGAAAGAAGCGATCGACGCTTACCGTAAAGTTCTTAAAGCGAATCCGAAAGCCAAGGGAATTTACAAAAATTACCTTTCGCTCGTTGCCTCAATGGGAACCGCCGCGGAGAAATCCGCTGCACTCAACGGAGCCGTTGCTGCCGGCGAGGCAGACGCAGACGCCTATAAGCAGCTTGGCGACATCAACCTCACGGCAAAGGATTATACCAAAGCGCTTCAATATTATGAGAAATCATCCCAGCTTGATCCGAAAGACATCACCGTTCTCAAAGCGGTTGCCGAATGTCAGGCGTTAACCGGCAACATTTCAGCCGCGATTCTCACCTACGAGCAGGTGGTGGCTCTGGACCCCAAAGCAGACGACGAACTCAAAGCGCTTGGCGATCTTTACCGAAAACAAAAAAAAGACAAAAATGCCGTCGCTACCTATAAAAAATACCTCGAAAAAAGAAGCGACGATTCAATCGCAATATTTGTCGGTAATGCGGCACTTGACAGCAAAAACCCCTCAGAAGCAATAACCTATTATGAGAAAGTCAAAGGAAAAGCGGCACAGTCTGCCGGGTTTCTCACCAGTTACGGTCAGGCGTGTTTCCTCGCGAAAAACGACGAAAAAGCACTCGAAGTGTACCGTAAACTCGCAACCACTACCCCTCAGAACGCAGAAGTATTCAATACGCTTTTCAAATTGCTGTTTAAAAAGAATCAGAAAGACGAGGCTCTTCCCTATCTGAAGAAATATCTCGCGCTGAAACCCGACAATGCACAGATGCAAAAAATGCTCGGTGATATGCTTTTCGCTCGACAAGACAAGGCCGGCACTATCGCCGCGTATGAGGCGGCACTGAAAGCCGACCCCCAGATCAAAGGTTTTTACAAGAAGTATGCCGAACTGACCATCGAAAAAGGTAACGACAACGAAATCGCCGTCGTACTGGCCCGCGCGGTCGATGCCGGTGAAGCGGATACCGATATGTATAAGAAACTCGGTGCGATATATGTCAAACAGAAGAAATACGCTCAAGCGATCCCCCTGTTCGAAAAAGCGTCTCAACGTGACCCTAAAAACGTCGATCTGCTTGCCGATCTCGCCGATGCCCAGGCACGCAGCGGTAATGTGTCCGCCGCAGTATTGACCTATGAACAGGTGATAGCCTTGAACCCCAAGGCAACCGATGAGTATAAAGCGCTCGGGGATCTTTATAAAAAGCAGAATAAAACGGACCTGGCGATTATGAACTTTAAAAAATACCTTGAGAAAAAAACGGACAACTCGGTTGCCCTGGAAGTAGCGGAATATTCATTCGGAAAAAAGGAATACTCCGAAGCCGTCAAATATTACGCGCTCATCAGTGGACCGGAAGCAGGAAAACCGGAAGTTCTGCAGAACTATGCTGAAGCCTCGCTGCTTGCCAACAACAATACCAAGGCACTCGAACTTTACAAACAATTAGCTGCTCTCCAGCCCCAGAATCCGGCAGTACTTAAAAAACTCTATCAGATTGCAGAGAAGGCAGGTTCTAAAGACGACGTTCTGTACTATCTCAAAAAATATGCTGCACTCAATTCAAAAGACGCCGAAGCACAGAAACAGCTCGGCGATCTTCTTTACGAGCGTAAGGATTCGAACGGGGCACTCATCTCGTATCGTGCTGCCTTCCAGTCCGATCCGAAGCTTAAAGGGTATTTCAAAAGGTTCGCCGAACTGATTATGAAATCCGGGAAACAGAATGAACTCATCCAGGTACTCTCCGCCGCTATAGCCGCAGGTGAAGCTGATGTGGAGATGCATATCCGTCTGGGACAATTATATCTCGCTCAGAAAAACTATCCCCGTGCAATTGCACTCTACGAAAAAGCATCTCAACTTGACCCCAAGAACACATCGGTGCTGAGTGATCTGGCCAAAGCACAGGTCGCATCGGGCAATACTTCAGCAGCAACCCTCACCTATGAACAGGTGGTGGTTATGAATCCGAATGCCGAAGAGGAATACAAGGAACTTGGCGGTCTGTATATGAAACAGAAAAAAACCGATCAGGCAATTAAAATCTACATCAAGTACCTTGAAAAAAAGCAGGATAACGAAATTGCAGATCTTGTGGGTAAAGCCATGTACGACCGCAAAGAGTATAAAGAGGCTCTCAAATACCTTGGAATGGTCGTGGGTTCTGGTGCGAATAATACCGACCACCTGAAGCTTTACGGCCAGGCGGCAACAAAGGCAAAGGATGAATTCAAGGCGTATCAGATTTTCAGGCAATTATCGACCGTATCTCCAAAGGATCCGGAAGTTTTCGAAAAGCTCTACGAC
Source organism: Chitinispirillaceae bacterium (assembly GCA_016930275.1). Lineage (GTDB taxonomy): Bacteria > Fibrobacterota > Chitinivibrionia > Chitinivibrionales > Chitinispirillaceae > JAFGNB01. Next base: position 32,537 of record JAFGHA010000147.1, on the reverse strand, counting down.
CTGTCACAACGTGTCGGCACAAAAGACGATGTCCTTAATTATCTCAAGACATATACCTCGCTCAAACCCGGCGATGCTGCTGCCCAGAAAAAGCTCGGCGATATTCTGTATAGTAAAAAAGACGAACAGGGCGCGCTTACCGCCTACCGGCAGGCCCTTAAAGCCGACTCGTCCATGAAAGGTTTCTACAAGAATTACGCATCGCTGGTAATGTCCAAAGGAAGCGACAGCGAGAAGGAACTTGCGCTTAACGGAGCTGTCGCAGCAGGAGAAGCCGATGCCCGTATGTACGAAACACTCGGCAACATTTACCTTAAAAGAAAGCTTTACGACAAAGCGATTAAGATGTTCGACAAAGCCTCTCAACTCGATCCGAAAAATGACAAGCTACTTTCTTCCCTGGCGGAATGTTATGTCAAGAAAGGATCGATTTCCGAAGCAATCAGCACCTATGAGCAGGTTGTGGCACTCAACCCCAGGGCAGAGGAGGAACTGAAGACCCTCGGTGAACTCTACTTTAAAATCAAAAAAAACACCCTCGCTCTCAAATACTATAAAAAATATCTCGACAAGAAACCTTCCGATGCGCAGGTTGCCTACATTGTCGGAGAAACTGCCTATAAAACCAGGGATTTTAATGATGCGGTAAAATTTCTGAGTATGGTCCGTGGAGGTGCGGAGAACAAACCTTCATTTATTAAAATGTATGGTGATGCCGCGTATGCCGTAAAAGATTACCCCCGTGCACTTGTTCAGTACTCCAAACTGGTAAAGCTCACGCCGAAGGATGCGTCGGTGTACAAGAAACTCTTTGAGATCAACATGAAGACCGGAGCAAAGAACGACGCACTTCAGAACCTTCAGACCTACAGCCGTTTTATGCCGAGAGATGCCGATGCTCAGAAGGAACTCGGTGACATGCTCTACGAAAAGGGAGAAAAAGTGGGTGCACTCTCCGCATACCGGAAAGCGCTTACTGCCGATCCGAAAATAAAGGGTCTTTATAAAAATTATGTCCCTCTCGTACTGGCATCTGGAAAATATCAGGAAAAAATGGCCGCACTCAAAGGAGCAATCGCCGCGAAAGAAGCCGACGCACTGGTATACAAAACACTCGGAGCCATTTATACCAGCGCTAAGAAGTACAATGATGCGATCAAAATGTTCCAGGAGGCGATTGATCTTGACAAAAAGGATGCCGCACTCTACCTCGATTACTCGGATTGCCTCATCAAAGCAGGAAAATTCTCCGACGCTGCCGGAAATCTTGAACAAGCACTCTCCCTCAACCCCTCGGCAGTCAAAGAATACAAACTGCTCGGCGACCTTCACATGAAACAGACAAAGACCGATGATGCCATCGAAGCCTATACCAAATATCTCAATAAATCTCCTGGTGACGAGGCAATCGCCAAAGTAGTTGCTTTGTATTATTATGATAAGAAAAAATATGGTGATGCCTATAAATATTTCAGCCTGATCAAAAAAAGTGTCAATACTGATATTCTTGTCCCCTATGGTATTTCAGCATTACAATCGAAGCAATACGCCACCGCAATCAAAGTGCTTGAACAGGTGCGTTCTTCGACCGGCACGATCAGCAATCGTGGTGATGCCTATAAGGCGCTTTCGGATGCATACGAAAAAAGCGGAAATCACAAAAAAGCCGCTGAAGTTCTCACTGATTATGTGAGACTTCCCGGCGTGAAAGATCCCGATGCAGCGTATCAGATTGCAGGGGTGTACGAGTCAATAGATATGAAACAGGCGATAAAAATGTACTCCGCAAATACAAAATCATATCCCAAAGACTTCCGGAATTTCCTCAAGCTCGGTCGCTACTACGCCAAACAGAAAGGCCGTGAGAAAACGGCGATCGCCGGGCTTGAAAGAACCGTGGCCCTGGTTGATACCATTCCGGACGTATACCTCGAACTCGGTGCATTGTACGGCAGCCTCAATGAGACCGATAACATGCTTCGCGTCTACAGGAAATTCATCGAGGTGGACCCGAAAAATGCTGCCGCAATGGCTAAAATCGGTGAAGAGCTTCTCGGCAAAAACATGGTTTCCGATGCACTGATCTTTCTTGAGATGGCAAACGCCGAGGTCGATGATAATCCTAAGTACCTTACCCTTCTCGCCCGCGGTTACCTCGAGACAGGTCGGCAACGGGAAGGTGCCCAACTGATTGAAAAAGTAATCAGAGCGACAAAAGGCGAGATTGATGATGACCTCCGACTGACCCTTGCTGATGTCTATATTGCCACCGAAGAGTATTCAAAAGCTGCAAACGAGCTGAAAGACATTCTCAAAAACAGTTCCAATCCAAGCGCCGAAGTGCTTCTTAAATATGCACAAACACTGATCGCTGCCGGAAAAACCAATGATGCATTGAAAATTGCCGAGCAGGTAAAATCCAAACAACCTGAAAATATTGAAGTCCATATGATCATCGGTAAAATCCGGGTCGCACAGAAGAAATATAATGATGCAATCGAGACCTATAAGGAAATCCTCTACATGGACCAGAACTATGCCCCGGCGCTGTATGAACGGGCCAACGTTTACCTGCTTCAGGGAAAGCTGCAATGGGCAAAAACATTCTTTGACCGTGCGATGAAAGTTGATCCGAAAAACGGGCTGATCTATCTCGGCCTCGCCCGTCTTGCCAAGGAGCAGAAAGATTACGCAAGTTATTCAGATCTGCTTGAGAAAGCTCGTAAACTCAGTCCGCAAAACAAGGAAATCCAAGCTGAGATGCGCAGCGCACACTAATGTAAAATTGCCTGAAATAAGAAACGGGTCATCTCACCGGGAGTGAGATGACCCGTTTTTACAGGGGACATAATTGTCAAGGCTGAACAGTAACTGTAACTATCCTGTTACAGATGCAACGAAAGCACCACGTAGAGCAATAATATAACGGCAACTGTGAGAACTCCGATCAGAAACGGATTTTTATACCAAGTCTGAAGAAAATTAAAAACATAATTTTCAGGACGTCCTTTTCGCGAAATCGCCAGAATCGCTGCACTGATTCTTTCCGGTACCGGTTCATCCTCAAGCGATACGATATCACGTTGTACCGTTTTAATATCCTCAACAAACTCGCTGCACTCGGCACATTGTTCGATATGCTCCAGTAAAAGTGCATCTGCCTCATGCAATGCACATTCAACGAGCGTCTCCTCTGTAGGATGATGTGATGCTGTATAGTTCATAGTTCCTTCTTTATGATTGTTTCCCGAAGTTTTTTTAGTGACCGGAATGCACGTACACGAACCAGATTTTCAGTCAGATCGAGCATTCCTGCGATCTCTTTATATGAATGACCTATTTTCAGATGAAGGTAGAGTATACTTCGTTCAACTTCAGGCAGACGCTGCAACTCATCCCAGAGAAACGGTGCATCGGGATCTGCCGGCTGTTCATACCACTCCTGCCGGTATTTCGTCCTGAATTTTGAAAAACGACTGCTTTTCCTCAGAAAATCAAGGCAGGTGTGACGACTGACCGTCAGAAGCCACCGCCGACGCTCTTCGGGATCAGCGGGGACCGTATCACATCGCCACACTTTAACAAATACTTCCTGAAGTATGTCATCACAAAGTGACCGGTTAGCCGTCACCCAGAGAATAAAATTATAGAGATTTCTGCCATACTCGCGGTAAATAGCTTTGAATGCCTGTTCATTCATTATTTTTGCTCCTACCGAGTTTTTCGAATTAGTGCAGATGCTACCATAATCGATCCGGCAACCGTTTACCTGCCGTCATAATAACAAACGGCATGCGAGATGAATACATTACATCATTCACCACAAAATTCTTGGATCCAATCATATTTTGGGAAGCAATTTCCATGTAGTAACGTCATAAACAATTTTCCATGTTATCTTCGAATGGAATGCCATTATTATTCATATATTCCCTGATCCGATCGGCATGCTCTCCGTCATCACCATTGAGTTTCTGAAAAATCTTCTCGACTACGTTTAATTCACGATCGTTCAGGAACTTTTGAAAATGCAGCTCACCGGCAGTTCGTTCCAGCTTGAATGCGCAATTGAATGCTTCAGCCCGTTTCGGGGGACTGTTTCTGAATTTGGTTATCAGGTCCCGCAATTTACCGTTTGATTCCTTCAGGACCGATAAGCTATGTGAAATCAACTTATCCGGAAACTGATCTATCGGATCGAAATACTCCAAGGCACTTCGGATCAGTGACGCATGGTTACGTTCTTCCTCAACAAGCCGCCACCAGAATTTGGCGTCATCCGGAAACAAATTGTAAAAATCCAGATACAGTTCACTTACCAACAGTTCAAGTTGTATCGATTCATCTGTCAATACTGTTAATTTTTCATTCATGCAACACCTTTTTAATTAATAAATTAACGGTTTTCTTTAGAATACTATGAGGAAATGAGCCGGTCAAGTTCTGATCACTTGAACTGATGCCCCAGTGCTCTTGGTGCGGTTTCCGAAAGTTTCATATTTTCGTCTTTTCTTAGAATGCAGGAACCCGTATTCATCCCGCCCGGCAGGATTATCCCAACCATAAAGTATAAGCGTTTCGCCAATCGGGATACCCGGGTAATTACAATTTTGCTTACTTTTTCATTCAAGTCTATCACCCGCAATACCGAAAATACCTATAGGGAGAAATGCAGTATGATTTCAGGATCGATTTCAATCACCTCAGGATTCACCGATTATCAAACTACCTGTGCAGGTTGTACCCGTTCGGACACGAGCGAAACATCATCCGGGGCTGTTGCGAAAGACGCACTATCCTCTCCTTCCGCTCAACGCGAAGAGCCTTCGTCTTCAGCAGAACTCACTCCGGATGAAAAAAAACAGGTTACGGAGCTTAAAAAACGTGACCGGGAGGTGAAGGCACACGAGGCAGCACATATGGCAGCCGGCGGCAGTTATGTACGCGGTAGTGCCACATATTCCTATCAATCGGGTCCGGACGGTAAACGCTACGCAGTGGGAGGCGAAGTAGCAATAGACACCTCGCCGGAAGATGACCCGAATGCAACCATCAGAAAGATGCAGACAGTACGAAGTGCTGCACTTGCTCCGGCAAATCCTTCCGGACAGGATCGGTCGGTAGCTGCTGCTGCCTCCGCACAGGAAGCGAAGGCTCGTCAGGAGCTGCAATCGGAAAACAAGGAGAATGCAGGCGGAGCTGAAAAACCAGGCAAAAAAACTCAAATTGATGCTACCGGATATTCACGGGAAAGGGAGAATACTTCTTCCAGCATCCGGACTTCAGAGGTGGATTTCACTGCTTAGCCATTGCTACGAATCACAAATTCCGTTCTAACTATATGATTCCCTTGAAGTTTTGAGTGCCATTCTTCGTGTTGGGCATTTCCTCAAAACAACAGTTTACCGGCAACAACTGCGCAATTTGTTTCTTCAGGGTTCCTGAACAGACAGCGATTATTGACCTTGGATACCCCCCCGCTTTCTGGCGACTCCGATGCTCACACGCTTTGTATCCTCGGAACCTTCATCTCTCACGGTAACGATCCCCACGTAGGTGCCATCACCCACCTTGCGCCCCTGGCGGTTGGTACCGTTCCAGTAATACACAACGCCGCGCGAATCGGATACAAAAGGAGCCGATTTGACCACAACATTCCCCACCTTGTCGTAGATCGATATCTCCGCATTTGTAATCACCATCGGAGAATTCTCGTTGGTGGCATTTACGATACGAATAAGAACCGCGGCATTATCAAATACCGGATAATCCGGGTTGAGTGGATTAGGGTGGACCTGGAGCTTCCATTTCTGCGATCGTATGAGTTTAAGCGGCACCCTGCGGTTGAACGGATTATTCTGCCAGACTACGGAATCTCCCACGGCAGATACCGGGTTGATATACATCTCATCATCAGAGGCGGGATAGGCAACTCCTTCCACAGCATTGACGGTAAATACCGCACTATCAGGCAGTAGCAGTACCATCGTCAAAGCGAGAGTATAGGGTTGTGTACCGTTCTGTATGAGCTGAAACGGATAGATGCCGCCTCCAAGCCGTATCGTCTCCGAAAATTTCGCCTCCAGCGTATCCGGCAGCATAACGCCGATCTGGTTCGGATCTATTGTTCCCATTCTGAGGAGCGCCTTTGTCAGCACCGGTGCTGCGCCATCGGTGATACCGGCGGACCGCACCTCATTGACATCAGAGATAAACTGCACCTTGGCGAACATTGCCCCGTCGGTTTTTATCCCGTTCGAGTCAAGAACAGCTTCAGGAAGCGTAATGCACACCGTCTTCTGGTCCGTTCCGTAGGAGAGCGCCGTTCCACTGAGATTGTCAAGTCTCAGTTTCCCCCAGGTGAGTGTCACCGCAAGATCGGTGATCTGTACCGGTTTGAGGAACTGCAGATAGACCGTATCGACGATACCATCGGCGTTTCCGTCGATATAGACGCCACCACCCAGTTGTGCCGGACGTTCCGGAATGACAACGGGACGGTTGAGCAGATGCGGAAGGTTATTCTTCCGGTCGGCAACCGTGCCACCACTCACCCAAGGTACCAGCCGCAGCTGATCCCCCTCCTGAGGCCGTATTCCGGAGGGTGAGAATACCACCATTTCGGCATCTTTCGCAATATCGGCACCTTTATATATCATCACCGCAAGAACCACCGTATCATTCGTTGACGGTTTGATGAGCTGCAACGTCTGTCCGATCAGCGTCGGCATATTGATATCTTCGGTGAACGTGAGTCGCAGCGTATCGTATGATCCGGTGATATCCTGCCGCAATGTCACCGCAGTCAGAGCCGGTCCCACACCGTCGGTGAAGTTCTTCGTGATACGCTTTTTCTGCCCGTCAACCGTCATCACCACGGTCACCTGTCCCGACGGTATCGGATCGACCGTGGTAAGCGTGGAAAACTGTATGGAAAAGGTATTCTGCAGCAGCTCCACTTCCGCTGCGGCAAACGCGTAGACGGTTCCGCGGTAGTCAACCAGTACCGAATCGAACCGCTGATTGACATGAAACGTATCGTTGAGCGTAACGGTCAGCAAATCGGGAATAATATCTGCATTGTCATCGTACATTATCGCAGTTGAAATAACCGGCCAGGGAGGCGTGGCGACCGCCGTGATCGCCAGAGAATCCGGTTTAAGCTCGGGACTTCCCGGTTCCGACACGGTGATAATCGTAGATCCCTCGGCAACTTTTGTGATCAGTGCCTGCCAGTCGGTGGCTGAAACCGACTGTGCGGTCGCGACCGTTACATCACGGCACACCCACTGCGCACCGCTAACCCGGCGAATGAACTTGCCATACTTGTCACGCACCACCGCGTAGGCGACGGCTGTCTGTGTACCCTCATCCAGAGTAATCCGGACGAAATCATTATCATTGGTCGAGTCGATGACCAGCGTATCGATGATGATATCGATGTGATCGGGCGGCGGGGGTTGAATGACGGTGTCACAGGAAATGGTGATTTCGGTACTGTCGGCAAACGAAGATTCCTTATCGGCCGAAATCCATACCCGATTGACCGTCACCCGATCGGGGGTTCCCGGACAGGAGCCGTCCGCCTTTGCGAGAAACTTGATTCTCCCGTCCTCCTGGATCTGCATTTTCGGAATCATCCATGTAATGATGCGATTTCCTGTAACTGAAGGCTGTGTCGGTAATTCGTCGGTACCGTTGAATTTCACCTCTGAAAGAGTGATAAAGGAAAACCCTTCCGGAATCGTATCACGGATGACGACATTATTCACTTCTCTGCCGGGCATCGGTCCGTTCCCCGCCACGCGGCGCCAGGTGTAACCGTCCCATTCTTCAATAAGAATATTATCGACCGTCTTCTTGGCGGTGGCACATGCCTTGCGGTTCCAGTGATCAACGGGGATATCGGGATTATCCGGATCGGTCCAATCGTTGGTAACGGGAAAGTAGTCGTCCTTGTCATCCTGACTGATATCGGGATCCCAGGACCAGGCATCACCCCAATTAACCTCCTGCCAGTCACTGGCATTGAAAAACCAGACCAGTCTGAGTGGTGAAGTGCCCCCGCGGTGAATCCGGCCCGATATCCCACGATACCCTGAGACATGGCGGTCAATGGTGGTCAGGCTCTCGACTCTGTCAGGATCTTCAGGGTCGGAAAACTGAAGAATCAGCCGCTGGTTCCATTTACCCCGATCGTCCTGTCCCGGAACAATCAGTTCATGAACGAGCTTCACATCCGACTTCTCGATTCCTTCGGCGATCGTCTGTGTAAACGCCCAGCCATTGGTGCACCCGGTATTTCCGGAAATACAGGTCCGCTTCTCATCGTAGAGGAAATACGACAAACGGTAATTTCCGAAATCGATATACGCTTCCGCGGCATCGTGATACAATCGGGTACGCATGGTATTCTTCGTACCGATGACCCCTTCACCCTGCACCTTATCTATCTGCGAGAAGGAGAAACTCACTCCCGGACGTCCGCCGTTAATCCACCCTGCATCGGAGCTGTTTTCAAAATCGATGGTGAATTCAACCGTATCGCCTGGCTTGACAAGCGTTTTAGACGCGGAGTAGTCGCATATCAATGCACGGCGGGCGATATCGAGATGGTTCCGTTCCATTACGGCCGTAATCCGGTTGGGATAGTCGTTGGAGGTCCATCCGGTCCCGTTCGTGCAGGAGATACTTGCCTTATTCCGGTACTGTTTTTCCGTGGCATCGCGTATGACCACCTTCAGTTCTGCCTGTCCGGTTGTCGGCGGAATACCGGTAGCTGTTTTGAAACCGGGAAGCATACCGATGTTCCACGTTACCGTATGTGAAGTATTATTATATACCCCGCCGTTAGTTGCCGAAACAAACGAAAAATCCTTATGGAGAGTATCCACGACAACCGTTCCCAGAGCATCAAGGGAGCCATAATTACGCCAGTCGATGGTGTAGGTAACCGTATCTTTTTCAAATGCGAAAGTTTTATCGATCACGCAGTACACCTTGGTATTCGCGGTGGGTTTTATCATCGAGGGCGCCTGATAATTTCCCGAAAGAACGAGCAGGCCGAGCACCCGGTACCACCCGTGATAATAAAAGGGAACACTCGTAAGATACCCGTCACCAGGAGTGTCCACATCCCATTCAATTTCGATATAGCGGTACAGATCAGCCATGAGATCGAATTTCTGGGAAATAACGGCTGACGGGCTTCCCACCGCAGGGAGCCAGTTAAGAAAATAAAACGCCTCCTCCGGAATCGACCCGTCGATACCGGTATTGGTAATCAGCGTCATCGGTCCCCAATGATCGAAAGGATCCGTCCCCACACTTGCGACACATCCATGATTCCAGGGGGACTGACGCCGGTCCCATAAAAACCGCGCATACCGGTTGGCCATATCCAGTTCATAGCTATTCTCAGTACCCGGTTCGACCAGATGCGTCTGCGGATTCCATGTTCCCGCGGGAGTACCATGCCACAGGTAGTTGAGAATTGTTCTCCACCCGAGCCGGAAGTCCTCGCCCATATTGCCGGAAAACAGAAAAGTCGCGGCGGTTCCCGAAAGAGACACATTACCGGAAATGGGTATGTTTTTCGGATCCGCATTGTAAAGTTCACCGATAAGCCAGTCGGAAGAGGCTGCGGCACGGCGGAATTGAAAAATGTTCCAGGAGTATTTCGCGGAATCCTCTTCAGCAAGAAAATCGGCGAACGCATGAAAATAGGCAGGTGCAGTGTAATCAAAGTACTGAGCGGTTGGCCCCGGTTGTTCGACCCGCTGCGAAATGCCTATCTGCGCCGTATTCGCCTGAGTTGACCATCCGGAGAGTTCGGCCCACGAATCGCCCCCCTTGAAATAACCGTCGAGGCCGATATCACCGGAGAGCAACGATCCGCTCGTTGTGAAGGTCAATGTATCGGATAACGCCTTGAGAAAATCAATTGCGGCCTGTTTATAGGAGATCGGATTCCCGCAGGCGTCATTAATTCCCATGAATTCGCCCCACTGCCGGTATGCCTGCAACAGGGCAAGCGCGATATCAACATCCCCGTCGGTGGCCGAGTTGGCACCGGATCCGGTCCAGCCTGGAAGCTGACTGTAGAGATATCCCGGACTGCTCTCAGTACAGGTACTGTATTTTTTTACTTTATTCAGAGTAAAATCATGAATATAAAGCCACATGCCATCAAAAGTGGGTTTATCGGCCATGGAGGCGGCACCGAGAATGCCGTACCCGTCACCCTCTGAGCACTGCGGATTCGATCTGAATCTGATATAATCAATCCCGCCGACTCCTCCTCCCGGTTTTTCCGCCCGGTTCATCATTATCTGATATGCATCACGAATCGTCTGCTCCATCTCGGCATGGGGAACACCGACATTATTGTGAGTACCGACATTTTGAAAAGCCCCGTCTCTATTCACATACGGCTGAAACTGCGGAAACGGATAGGCCGGATCACCGGAATTGATGTGAACCGTTACCTGGGCGTGGGAGACTAGCGTGAAAACGGTAATAAAAGCGGTTAAATTACGAAACACGGTACCTGCCTGGATTAAGAGAAACTTTCACTTACTTATACATTATATACATTATATACATTCGTGGATAAAATCAGGAAAGGGGTTTAAACCGAATCTCCGGATCTGAGCCAATATCATCGATCCTATTTGATGCTGTTAAAACAGCTCCACTGTTTAATACTACTAAACCCATACTGATCCTGAGGCAGTATATTAATAATAATTCGAAAAAAACTAGCATTCTTTCGTTATAATTACTTAATAATTACTTAGAAAATATCAGATCAACAGGCAACCTTGCATGAAAAAGTGCAGATATTTCATTCCGCCAATCCCCTGCTGGATTATTGCATGTGCAGCGATGGCCCTCACCTCCTGCTCCTTCCATAAAAAACTTGCAGAACAGAAAATGGAAGCAACTACCGGCATTGACCTGGAAGCCTTCAATCGTAACCTGCACATTGCCGAAGAACTGGCAACCGACGATAAAATCGCCTGGATATCAACAGATTCCATTCTCGCGGAAAGGATTTCCCTGCTCGATTCACTCGACAGTACCTGGTTTGTCTGCAAAGCCGACAATAAACACTATGCCTATTACGGCCGATACTCCGCGGAAGAGCAACAGTATTACCCGAAGTATGTTTTTGTTTCGACCGACGACTCCACCATCTCAAAAATACCCCCGGAACCTGATTCAACAACCTCGCTTTATGCAAAAATGGTGACCACCGGGACCAGGTATTTTAAAACCATCGTCGACAGCCTGCAGCTTGACATTCATTATAACCATTACATCCGTAAAGCCCCGGGCGGCAGATGCATCATGTGGTTTTTTCCGGCGGGATATGCCAATTACTGCGCACAGGGCATCGAGATTAGGCTCACCATCGACTCCGCCTCGGGAGAGCTGTCCGGATATAATGTCGACGGAGCGCTCCTGCGGTATTTTGAACTCGACAAAAAAACCAAACCGGTGGAACTGGACAACAGCTGGAGTGATACCCCTTCCGTCGGCAATATCTTCTTTGTCCTCCGTAACTATTACAATTTCAACGACATGAAGATTATCAACAGGAATTCGATCAGCAGGATGGTGTATGCACCCGAAAATGATAAGTGGACATGGGAACACCTACCGCGCTAGCAGGAGCATTTTTATCCAATTCGGGAATTCAGAATACAGAATTCAGCATTCAGAATGCAGAAAGTAGGATTCTTTCAAATTATCTTTTACAGAATATATAGCATGAAAAGGATTATAGACAATTTTGACAGAGATTATGGTAGCCGGTGGTCCATTCTCAAACAGTTCTGAATACTGATTCCTGAATTCTGGATTCATTACAGTAGTTCATTTCCCCGATTCCTTTTCGCCGAGCGTTCGGCGAAACCCGAGAAAGGCCGGTGCGTGCCGGAGCAGACGCCATATACTATGCGGTGACTGAAACAGCAGTTTCGGATACACCTGATATCGCATGAATGGTCGGGAATAAAACTGCCGGTAGAACTTCGCCTGTTCCCGTTCAAGTATCTCACGTGATTGAATTCCCTTGGGAACAAAAACGAACTGTTCACAATCAAGCTTTGACCAGTCGTTGTCAAACAGACCCTGTTCGCTTATGGTGGCGGAAATCGGCGCCCCGGGGAAAGGAGTGAACGCTGTCATGTTCGCGTCCTTGAGTGGCAGCGACAATGCGAACTCCCGGGTGGCGGCAATCGTCTGCAGTGTTTCTCCGGGGAACCCCATCATGAAGAGTCCCTTCACCCACAGACCGTTTTTATAAAGCAGCGCTATATCCCTGCGCACGGCATCGAGCGCCAGCCCCTCTTTGTGGCTGTCAAGAAACGACTGATCTCCCGATTCGATACCGACTGACACCATGAAGCAACCGCCACACCTGAGCAAGGAAATGAGTTCCGCATCGATATGTCCGATACGAACGATACAGTTGAAGGACACCGGCAGCCGGGCTGCAGCAAGTTTTTCGCAGAGCGTGGCGACACGTTGACGATTGAGCGTAAAGAGATCGTCATAAAAGTTTATGTGGCGCACCCCGAATTCCCGGTGCAGCCACTCAATCTGTCCGAAGGTATATTCCGGTGAATTCCAGCGGAAGCCATTCCCGAACACCGAACGGTCACAATAGGAACAGCGGTAAACGCATCCCCGTGAGGAGATGATGGTCGCTCCCGGATGACGCCGGTAACTGAACAACGGCAGCAGGTATTTTCCGGGAAATCCCTCAAGCAGATCGTAGGCGGGATAGGGAAGAGCGTCCAGATCCACCAGTGATACTTCGCGCGTACCATGGGAAACTTCACCGTTATTTCTGAAATAAAGACGATCGCAATCGGTATCCCCATCAGCAAGAAGGCGCAATACCTCTTCACCTTCTCCGGCAACCACATAATCGATCGCCGGATACTCCTGAAGCAGCAGCTCTTTTCCCCACGAGGCATGCACACCGCCGAATACCGTTTTCGTAGCCGGCAGCAGATCCTTGACAATACGACAACAATCGTAGGCATCGGGAAATCCGCTGGTAGTTGCCGAGAAACCGACAAGGTCGGGATGTTCCGCAGCAATATGTTCGGCAAGCTGCCGGTTGGTCATCCGGAAATTGAGAGCACCCTCAACAATCGTTACCGTGTGTCCTGCTTTTCTGAGCACCGCAGCGATTGATGCCAACCCCAAGGGCGGCATGATACAGGCGACCGTTGCCACCCGCGGCTGTGCACTCCACGCGTACCCGCGCGGTTGAACCAGAACGATGTTCATGGATGATAATTCCTATTGAGCGAGAAATTCCCAGAGCGGCCCGACGATATTCTTCGAACGCAGACGCTCGATAATCTTCTGCTGTTCGGGAGACGGATCTTTAATGACCCACCGTGGTGACCGCTCGTGAAATGATTCGAGTATCGCGGTGATCCGTTCTTTAGGTAACTTTTCAGTTACGTAAAAATACGGCTGCAGCAGATCCGTGGAAGCTGAGATCACCCCTTCTCCGAGGGCGTGCCGGTACAAGGCCGTCCCCGGGTAGAGTCGCATTCCGACAAAAGGAAATATCGCCGTTTTCCTGAGCCTACGGGAGTTTTCATACGACATTTCAAGCGTTTCTTCGGTCTCTCCCGGTCCGCCGCAGATCAGAAAGTGGGCATGCCGAACACCGCACGAATCGGCGAGATTGTCAACGGTCACGATGTCATCAACCGTAAACTGTTTTCCGTAGGCCACAAGGACCTCGTCGCACAGGCTGTCGGTACCGAACTCGATGTGCCGTAACCCGGCCCGTGCCATCAGTTCCATGAGTTCACCGCCGATATTCTTCGGCCTCAGAAAACACCCCCAGGTCGCCCGTACCCCCTGCCGGATAAATGCTTCACACACGGCGGCGACATGATCATTATCAACATTGAATACCGAATCGACAATAAAAAAATACCGTGCGCCCTGCGTTTCAAGAACGGCTGCTTCCTGAGCGACTTCCTGCGGATCACGCATACGTATCCGTGTACCTTCAATGAGCGGATAAGTGCAGTAACAGCAGGTAAACGGACAGCCGCGCTGTGTCTGGAGGTTCGCCGTTCCACTGTCGGTGAGATAGACACCGAACAGATCGTCCGGACGATACGGAGAAAGAATGTTTTTTCCCGGAACCGCAGCGACCTGATTGCGTCTGACGGTACCCTCGTTCCGGTAAACAAGACCGGGAACCGAGGTCAATTCATCTCCCATGCTCATCAGTGCAATCAATCGAGGCAATGCCTCATCACCCTCCCCCACGATACCGAAATCGGCTTCCGATCCGACAAGAAGCTCTTCGGGAAAGAGTGAGTAAGCGCTGCCACCGAGAACGATAACCGCATCAGTGATACGCCGGATCCGTCTCGCCGCCGCCAGGAGTACCGGAACGAAGTAAACGGTATCATCGATGCGATGATCATCGATATTCCGCAGAGACAATCCGATGAACCGTGGCTGTCTCTCCCGGACTATCAATTCTATTCGTTCATCATCGTACCGCAGATCGGCAAGGGTAACCTCATGTCCGTACCGGCGTAGAGATGCGGCGACATGGGACATCCCGAGCGGATAAACCGGATATGGAATGGCACACTGATTGATACTGATAAGAAGAATTTTTTCCGTCACACGAGTCCATTATCAACGTTCAGTTTTCATGTATCAGCCCTGTTTCGGCACATTAAAATATACTTTCCTGCAACGCTGTACATGACCCGACGCCTGAATTCAGTACCATGCAGATGCATTTACGTCAATTATCCGGAAGAGCTATCCTCCTTTGCAACGGAAATACACCGTGGCAAATCGGCTTCGAAGAGATCCCTTATTTCTTCCGGAGTAACGCCGTATTCCATTTCAACAAGTGATGTGCAGAAATCGCGATGGGAGCGTCCCCGACGATACTGCGGTTCCCGCGGTGGATACCTGAGGTAACGATCCATCAGACTGAGATCGGGACTGACCATCAGACTTGATTGGTAATAATAAAGAAAAGGCCGCGTACCCATATAAAGGGAGCTTCCAAGTATTTTTCGCTCATTAATCGAAAGATCACTGATACCGGAACGCTCGACATTTCCGATCCCCCTTCCCTGAAGCAGTCCGATCATGCAGTTATGTATCATATTGAAAATACCGGTGGCCGAAACGCCTTCAGGACGATCATCAACAATGATGGTAATCACCATTCCCGGAGCCAATACAACAGTCCCGCCGCCGCCGCGCCGGTCACGGATGGGGATACCGTCGTTTTCGCACCGACCGGTGAAAATCTCTACCCCGGATTTACACGACGGACCACCCACCACCTCTACATGATCCTGCAGGTAGGTGTATACAAACGGTTTCTTCCGCGAGGCACCGTACACGAACAGTGCATCATTTTTCCGTATATGCCCCGGTAATTGAGGAGTAGTGATCATGATCAGTCGGTAGAACGTATGGCTCTGGTCCGGTGCCGCGTAACCAGCAGAGCAATATAGGTCATATAAGGAAGAACCCTGGCCATAAGCGGTTCACGAATGACTATCGCCTTAGACGGACAGACTTCCTGACAACAATAACAACGGATGCATATCCTGTAATCGTACACCGGCGGAAGTACTGTATCGATATGCTTGAGGGCGGGCGGTTGAACCGGGCATACACTCACGCATCTACCGCAACGGGTGCACCTATTTTTCCTTATCACCGGTCGTGGGAGAAAAAAACGTTTTACATTTTTAAGTATTCCATCTGATGCGATACGGACAGGTGCCGCGCGTAGAACATCAAATGAACGATCGATAAATTCCTCTATCGGATCACCCGTCAGATCAATCTGTTGCGGATTACCAATTCCCAGACCGGTTCTCTCCGCCGCGACAATCGTCGGTACATACCGGGTGTCGAGATGTATCAACCGGCAGGCGATACTGTCGAGTGCCACCGGATCGGTCGAGAACAGCAGTACTCCCAGTTTTTTAGGACTGCCGCTCTGCGGTCCATTCCCCTCCATTGCTTCAACTGCATCCATGATATGCAGACGCGGTCGTACGCACGTTGCGATATCAGCCAGCAGGTTGGAGAAATCATATACGTCGGGAAAGCGTGCATGATAGGCCCCTTTGGTAGCCCCCGGAATACAGCCGAAACAGTTTTTCACCGCACCGGTCATACGAACCAGACCGTGTGTTTTGAGTTTCGGAAGGTTGATGACCCCGTCAGCATCGACCACCGCCTCGGCGAGTTCCAACTTTTTGCCGGCGATTCCTTCCGGCCACTCAACCACTTTTTTCTTCAGAAAAGAGACATGCGAAACCGGGAGTGCCTTCAATGCCTCCATATACCCGCACCTGCGCATACTCTTTGCCTCGTTGGGCAATCCCGCCGAAGAATCACCATACTGCAATTCCGCTCCGGATGCGGAAAAAGACCCTATTACCGCTCGTAAAACCGACGGATGGGTAACAATTCCCTTTGACGGATCAGTCCCCCACAGAACATTCGGCTTGAAAACGATTTTTTCCCCCGGTGCAGCAAACAGTTCGGCTCCCCCCAGCAGCCCGATTCCCCGTTTCACGGCAGCATCAACGACCTCCTGCTCGTACGATGTGCACCGTACAACGGCAACCAGTGCACGGTATGGCAAATCCGACTGCAGACTCATATCGCGACATTCCATTTCGTTTTCAGGCAGGGGAAAAAATGTACCTCTACTCCGGGAAAATAGTACAGGAGAGAGCTACAGGGAGAGGTAAAAAAAATACGCTCCACCGTAGATACGGTGGAGCGCCTGCATTCCGGAAAAAATGTTACCAGCAATATTCCGGACTTACCTGCCTTCTTTCCAGGCGTCGGAAGCCTGAAGGTTACCATCGACATAGGTCCAGGTGATTTTCTGATAACGCATCTGAACCTCTTCGAGGTGCACATACCGCTCTTTCGACGGATCTTTCACATTGTACATGATCGGCTTTACCGAACAGACTTTCACGCCTTCGAGCTTGTGATTGAAATATTCCGTCTCCGTGCCGGTGTCATCGATACGATACCATTTGAACTCGACTTCGGTAAACGTCTGACCTTCGCAGACCGCCTTGTAAAGATACGGTGATGACTCATCGTATGCTTTGACAAGTTTGATCGCTTCGTGCTTGCGGGTACCGGTCAGTTTTCCGGTATCGGGATCGGTGGGGATACGCACTTCGTGATCAAAGGCGAGAACTTCCACGCTTCCTTCACGACCGGCAACATCGACTGATCCTTTTACATCCGCTCCGGTGTCATCCTTCAGCCACATATAAGCTGGTATTGGCATACATAACTCCTTTCAGTGAAGTATGAGGTTTGTTTTCAATGATACTGAAAATATAGATTTTTTGTAGCTCGCGGAATGTGACCACCGTCACATTCCGCGATTTTTTTTAAATATTTTTATTTTTTAAAATTATTTCCCTTTGGGCATCTGGGAAACCAGCGAGAGGTTGATATCGATTCCTTCGATCTGGAAATGCGGCATTACCGAGAGTCCGACCGAGAAGAAACCGGGGTTATCGAGAATCTCATTGACGGTTACTTCCGCGGCTTTAAGAGGATGGGTCGCGATCAGTTCCGGTCCCGGATCGTTCATTTCGGTTACAAGGCCGGTTATCCAGGAATTGAGTTCATCCTGCAGCACGGTCTTGCTCTTTGTGGATCCGATGTTCTCGCGCTGAATGACCTTGAGATAATGAGCGATCCTGGAGATAAGAAAAATATACGGAAGTCGTGAATTTATCCGCATGTTCGCTGTTACGACCGGATCATCGTACTCGGTCGGTTTCTGTGAGGAATTCGCCGAGAAAAAGCAGGCGTAGTCACGGTTTTTGTAAAACGAAAGTGGAATGAATCCCTCCTGCGCGAATTCGAACTCCCGTGTTTCGGGGATAAGAATTTCGGTGGGAATTTTCATCTGCTTTCCTTTACCCACGTCAAACAGGTGAATCGGCAGATCTTCAACCTTGCCGCCAGCCTCGGGACCGCGGATCTGAACACACCAGCCGTTATCGATAAACGACCGAACCATATTGGTCGCGAACGAGAACGAAGCGTTCCCCCACAGGTACTTGTCATGCTCGTCACCGGTCACCCCTTCGGTATAGTTGAATTCCTTGACCGGCTGGGTATCGGGACCATAGGGAAGACGCAGCATGAAACGCGGCAGGGTGAGACCCACATAGCGCGCATCCTCGGTCTGGCGGAATGCGTTCCAGCGCAGGAACTCACTGCGTTCCATGTAATTGTGCAGATCCTCGATCTTCGGAAGATCATGAATATCTTCTTTATTGAAGAACTTCGCTGAAACACCGCCAATGAACGGACAGTGGCAGCTCGATGCGACACGTGAAACTTCCTGCATCAGCGCGACATCGGGCGCCATGGAGGTAAACTCGTAATTTGAAATCATCGCCGCGTAGGGCTCGCCTCCGGGGGTGTCGTATTCGTCGGTGTAGACATGTTTGTACAGCCCCGACTGGATCGTTTCAGGTGCATCCTCGAAATCCTCGGCAAGATCATCTTTAGAAATGTCAAGGATATCAATTTTGATGTTTTTCCTGAAATCAGTGCGATCAACCAGAAACTTCAGACTTTTCCAGGACGATTCCATTTTCTGGAACGTCGGATGGTGAAGGATCTCATCGAGCTGCATCGATAATTTACGGTCGATTTCGGCGATCTGATTATCAAGTACCACCTTGTCGATCCGTTCGACACTCTGTGTCGACTGGACGATACTATCGACGAAAAACGCGAGTGCCGCACCGATACGTTCGTTCGCCTTGCTTTCAGCCAGTGTTTCGGCGTTTTTAAACCCCCCGATGTCAACTTCGTGATCAGGAACGGAAAGATTCATCGTCTGGTAGATATAATCCAGGCCCTGCGCCTCTTCGGTAGCAGCGGTAGCCGTTTTTTCCTTCTCAGCAGCCATAGCCATTCTCCTTATTGTTTATGTTGATTCTCATTGTGTACGGTGACGAGTACTACTTCTCTTTTTTCTCTTTCTTATCTTCTTCCGGCGCCGCATCCTTGGGAACGATTTTCAGCAGTTCCTCCTGCAGTGACTTGGCAGCATCCGGATTTTTCAGGATTTCTTCGAGACGCAGTCTGAATTCACGATTATCGAGCAGATTGGATTTGAGATCCTTGAGAAGATTGCGGGCACCAAGCAGTTTGCTGAGTTCGGGAACAGCCTTGGCGACATTTTCGGGTTTGAAGGAATCGAGATTTTTAATATTGAGATCAACGCCGATATCGCCCTCACCCGTCAGTTTATTTTCGACATTATACTTGACGTTAAGATCGAGACTTTCCATCACCTGCTCGAAATTGTTCTTGTTGATGCTGATTTTTTCCCGTTCAACGACGCGGTCGCCTTTGTTTTTCATTGAAAAATCACCCAGTACGAGCATCTTGAGGGGGAGCTCGGTTTTTTTCTTCGCATCGCCTTTACCCACGTCGAGTTTCAGATTAATTCGTGCAGCAGGTATCTCATTTTGAAAACTTCCAGCCATAACAAGACCGCCTTTCTGATAATTGTTGTGTTGTTATTTACTCAATGAAAATGCTCTTACCGGATCGATCTGACCGATTTTACTCAATACGGCATTCTGTTTTTCCTGGATCGCCGTAACGACATTCTGCGGTTTCTGGACCTTCGCCACTTTATACGCCGCCGCAAGCGCGGCCCATGCTTCCACCGCGAGGTCCGGGTCCCAGGTATCAAGACTGTACTGCGTGATTTTCTGATCGAGCGACTCAAGTACCGACATGGCGATATCCGGCTGTTTCGCCTTGAGCAACAGTGTACCGATGATAATTGTCCGCCTGAAATTATCCCGTTCAGATGATGACGAACGAAGATTGGTCTGCACCATGGTAAGCGCCTGTTCAAGCTGCCCTGCCGCGACCATCTGATTCACGGCGCGCTGCTCCTCGACGAGGGGATCAGCTCCACCCCCGCCGCCACCGGAACCGCCCCCACCGGACGACTCGACTATTGACTGTACTTCACCTGCAATCCAGTCCCGGGTAGCATCGTCACAAAACGGGGTCCCGTCGGAAAAAAGGAGATCGGGAAGTTCAGGAATCCGCTTCAGCAGCATAGCCGTTTCAAACAGAATCGCATCTTTTACATTTTTATATTCAGCACCCAGTTCATTGCATGCGGTTACCACGCAACGCTGAAGATCAAGCCACAAGTGATTGCCACCGCTCAGGAATGCCGCTTCGGTTTTCGGTATGAGTGTTTTCCAGTCCTTGTCACTCAGCAGTTTCTGAAAGTAAGTCCGTTGCTGCTGGTTGGGTCCGGCGAGCTGTGTTTTTCCACCTTCTGACGGTGGAGCTTTTTCAAAAATATCCCACCGGACGGAACGCACTATCCGGTATCCCATTGCTTTCTCCGGTTCTTTCTCAATAAGAAACTGGGAAATTTTCCGGATTGCCTGCTGCGCCTGACTCGGCGTTGCCACCGCACCAACGGCAACACTGCCTTCCGGAGCGGGCGCAGAAGCAGCCGGAGCCGCAGCAGAAGCAGCGGAAGCACCTGATGCCTGAGGTGTGGCCGGAGCCGCAGCTGCAGGCGGTGGGGGAGGCGGTTCCTCTTTCGGTTTGGGCTTGCATGACTTTTCCCAACGCTGTACCGCGGTATAAAGCGCCGAAGGAAATGGAGAACCATCGGGAAATTTCTGTTCGAGAATCGGCTTTATTTTGGTGAGACCGGCAAGCATCCGTGCCAGACCTTCATAATTTTCCTCAGTCGGTTTTTTTTCGCCAAGAAGAATTGTATACCGATCCTCGGCGAGCCACTTGAAGGCCATCTGTTTCGCACGGTCACGATCAGGGAAAAGTCCTTCGTAATCCTGTTCGACCAGCGTACCGAGGCCATCCCATATGTCGGAGAAATATTCCCAGTTTTCAGACTTGAGATACGAAAAACTCAGAAAGGAAAGTACCCGTATATCTTTCGATTTCTCCTTGAGGATTTTAATTGCGGTTTTTTCGAGAAGTTCATAGTCAGTACCACCGAGTTTGGCGATCTCATTTTTTATAATATCAAAATCGGTATCATAATTGATATTCTCGCCAAATGGATTATCCCCGGGAATCGGCGTGGTTATAATAGAAAGCAGCTCAGAAATAGGTGACTCCTTGATAATGTATGCAACTCAGGATCTATGCATGAAACCCGTCGAGATGTGGTTAAATCAAAGATAATTAAAGCGGATCGGTCTATACTATACTCTTTTAGTACCGGACCTTGTAAAAATGAATTAATTCAACGGCATTCCGCAAAAGTTCACCAGGTGAAACCGATTCGTCGCAGCTTTCAGGTTTTTTGGAAACCGTTTGTGGAGAAATATATAGGAAGCATCAACAGGAATTTTGGAGTGAATCCTCCCCGCACAGAGGACTGGATATTCCAATTTCAGATAAATACTGCTCAATCGGGTGCCGATCAGCTGACAGTCCCGGATTCCGTTCAATCGCGTTCTTCGATAATTCCAGGTTGTTCGTCCGAAGGAGTAACTGATTCGTTATATTTTTCAATCGCATTTTTCCTGATCGCCCATGATACGATCCCGTTTATTATCCCAAAACCGGTCAGACTCAGTCCGACCGAAAGTTGTGTTGACCGGACACGAGGATCGACACCCTCGGGCACTAAAAAACCGATCAGTGCATAAGCGAGAAACATCGCGCCGAACGCCTGTACCGGTTGTGCTGTTTCCCGGAACATCAGTGACCAGTTGGAAAGTGACCGTGACTGCTCATTTTCCCGTAAAACTGCATAAACGACATGGTCCGGAAGAAAAAGCCGATCCTGACGATATACCCCGAATTTCGCTTTTTCAATTTTCAAAGAAAACAACGAATCCGGATACCGACGCAACTGCAGCTGACGGTTGTATTTGAGTGCAGCCTTATGGAGCAGAAAATCGGAACGGTAGCTGAGCCGCTGCTGCACGAAGGTCGCGATTTCTCCCCCGATCATGAGCGGAGTGGAAAACTCCTGCAACGGCATCACCAGCGGCTCTTGCCGTTCTATCGCCTGATACAATGCAGTGAACTGGTAAATCGATATTCCAAGATTGATACTCCAGATGGTCGCGGCGATTCCTCCCGATGTCAGGCGATACGCCCGTGAACCTCCCGCAAGGTCGGCAAAACTATCCTGACCGCGGAGAAATTTTTCCACCTTTCCGCGGGAAAACTGTTTCCCCTGTTGCATGAAATACTGTTCGATCGGCAACGAATCAGTAAGTTTCGCCGCTGCGGCGCAGGTTGTCACAATAAGTAGCAGCATAATCAGACAATAACTTCTTCCACAACGACAATATGCTGTTCCGTCAGCTGCTTCGATCCGATGTTTTTCCATACCTTCAACTATACCATTCCATACCGGCGGTAAACAATCATCCCTACTGCACTTCCGCAACCGGTCGCAGTCTTCGGGAATTCGATACTACCCCCATGAGCGACTCCGGGAAAAGCCTGTGTCGGATGTACATTCACTCCATCCGCAGACAGATTACCGGTTGCCTTACACTCCGAGACGCCTCATTCTCCGCCAGACCGTGGTCCGGTCGACTCCCAGCCGTCGCGCCACCTCGCTCCTGTTGTAACCGCACTCCTCAAGCACTCTTCTGAATTCATCATCGGATATTCTGGTTTTTCTCGGATACATAACCGCCGGTTTCTCTGTTCGCCCATCGAAGGCCGTTGCCTCCTGAATTTCTTCCCCCAGAGCGCACAACCCCTTTCTCAGCTCCACCTTCCGGATCTCCATCGGAAGATCAAACAGATCGATCTGCTCGTCCTGACAGGTGACAAACGCATGTTCGACCGCATTTTCAAGCTCCCTGATATTACCCGGCCAGCAGTAATCCATCATCGTCACTGCAGCATCATGGGTGAGGCCAGTTATCCGCTTTTTAGTTTCACGGTTGAAACGTGCGATGAAATGTTCCACCAACGGTCCGATATCTTCCTTGCGTTCGCGAAGCGGCGGCAGACGCAGTGGAAAAACCTTGAGCCGGTAGTAAAGGTCTTCACGGAAGATTCCCTGTGAAACGAGTCGGAGAAGATCCCGGTGAGTGGCGGCAATGATACGGACATCCGCTTTCCGCGTACTGTTCTCCCCGACCCGTTCAAACTCCCGCTCCTGCAGGAACCGGAGGATCTTCACCTGAATCAGCAGCGAAAGCTCACCGATCTCATCGAGAAAGAGGGTTCCGCCGTCTGCGGTCTCAAAGCGTCCCGGTTTATCCCGGATCGCACCGGTGAACGCACCCCGGACATGACCGAAAAGTTCGCTTTCGAGCAGTGCTTCGGGGAGCGCACTGCAGTTTATTTTTACCAGCGGACCTCCGCTGCGCGAACTCCGTTCGTGGATAGCTTCGGCTGCCAGTTCCTTACCGGTACCGGTTTCTCCATAGAGGAGAATGGTCGCATTGGACCCGGCCGCAAGCTCGATGAGTGAATAAAGTTCCTGCATAACATGACTTTTCCCCACCAGCCGCCCGAGACCACTCTGCCGTGGTAACGACTGCTGGAGCTGCTCCAGCCGGTTTTCCGTCGAACGGAGTACGGAGATATCCGTCAGCGTTTCCACTGCCCCCAGCACCTCACCACTGCTGTTTTTAATCACTCGCGCATTTTTCAGTACCGGTATCCGCTTCCCCGATGACTGAACCAGCGTACACTCGGTATTTGCTATCTCACCTGCAGTAAAAAGATCACATGATGGTGGTGTACTGCATATTTCCTCCATAATCGAGCAGCATTGCCGTCCGACGAGCAGGGTCCGTTCAAGTCCGGTCATGGTTTCCAGTGCCCGGTTGCAGTAGCGAATTCTCCCATCGGTATCAAGAAGCATCAGACCATCGGCAACGGTTTCAAGAATAGTTTCAGTGCATTCAGGTGAGAGGCTGTCATCAGAAAAACAATTCATACCAACTCCGGGTGAATAAAGCCGTTGCATTGCAACACCATAAAGCAACATTGTTGCAGAATTGTTGCAAAAGTGTTGCATGTATAATATACTCCTCTGCTTAAAAAAGATCAAAAACAATAATACGATCTATTTTAACGTTGGCATACATATTGCAATTACTACAAATAAAAATTCTAAAGGAGGTTTCTATGGCAACAGCAACAAGTGATGCAGCATTCGAAAAAGATGTACTCAGTGCACAACTGCCGGTACTGGTCGATTTCTGGGCACCGTGGTGCGGTCCCTGCAGGATGGTGGGACCAATCATCGATAAGATCGCGGAAAAAATGACCGGAAAAGCCCATGTCTATAAGCTCAACGTTGATGAAAACCCTTCGGTAGCCAGTAAATACGGTATTACCGGAATTCCGACGGTAATCGTATTCAACGGCGGCCAGGTGGCACGACAATTCGTCGGCGTACAACCGGAGCAGGTATACCTCAATGCACTGCAATCCTAATATATGGAGTTTAGGAGAAAATAATGCCTTTATATGAGTATCACTGCAGAGAGTGCGGTAACGATTTCGAGGAATTGGTATCATTGCATGCCACAACATTCCCTCCCTGTCCCTTCTGCTCATCCGACGAGACGGAGAAAAAAATTTCCCTCTTCGGTGGAATCAGTGGTGGATCCACGGGGGGAGGATCGTGCGGTGGCGGCAGTGGATTCTCGTGAGCATCGTAGAGTAAAAAGCCGGTCGGCTTGAAAAAAACTTACATAATCCTCAAAAAAATGGAAAACAGGAGTATCCGTAATGAGTTGGAAAAAAATACTCGGATGTATTATCGGCGCGGCAGTCGGGTTCGCGCTGGGCTACCTCGGTAAATGCGCTTCTCCCGGTGGCATCGGCTGAGCGATGACCTCCAGTCCCTGGTCAGGGATGATTTTCGGAGCCCTTATCGGTTACATACTCGTCCCGGAATGAGCAGCAATCAGACTGCGGTTGAAAAATAGTTCCGTTGAGAAAAACAGCCCTCGAACAACTGATCCGATACCGGAATAATACTGTTTTATCGACTCCCGGCTGTATCCACCTACAACATATGGTGTTAATTATCGTACGACAACCGTGGACGGTAGAGAAGGAGTTCAACACTTTTTATTTTTGCCCCTGTACAATTTCTACTTTTGGGTTTATACTTACTTTAAACCCGATCTGAATTTTTTATCAAGTCGAATTTAAATTGATCATTTGAACGGCCAGTACACACTAATAAGAATTAACCCTATCTGTAATTTTAACGCTTAAACGACGCGCATGACTAAAAAATCAACGAAAAATCTACATAAAACTCATCCCTGTCACCACATTCCGGGAACATTGTCCCAACGGAATCACTTTCTGATTATCCGGGAAGGAGCATTTTCATGATGATTCGTCAGCTAACGTGTGTTGCGGCAATTGGTTTATTTATACTGATTACCGGATGCAGTTCAACCAGTCATAACATTTCATTGCTCAATAAAAGCAGTGACCTTGAACAACGGCGTAACGCCGTATTTCAACTCAGCATCAGCAAACAGCTCGACAAAGAGATGCTTCCTGCACTGATTTCGGCATCAAAGGATGAGGATGCATATATCCGTGAATTCGCCATCAAAGCAATCGGAAGAATGGATCCGCATTGGGAAGGCGTTTCCACCACCATCAAAAACGGACTCCGTGATTCGGATATCTCGGTACGACGGACCGCCGCCGCTATCTTCAGTACCATGCACCCGGTTCCGACGGAAGTACTGTTAACGCTTGCCGAGACACTTTGTGATACCGATTCTCTGCTCCGTTCCTATGTAAAGTCCACCTTTATCGACCTCGGTCCGATCGGTGTCAATGCTCTGGTACACACCTGCAAACACCCTAATGACTCCCTGCGCTGCCGCGCCGCTTCAACGCTCGGAAATATCGGATGTGAAGCAAAACGCGCACTGCCGGTACTCAATGAAATGCTCAATGACGAGAGCGAGCGGGTCCGGGCCGCAGCCCGCCAGTCAATTTCCCGCATACAATACAGCTACTTCTGCTCAGGTCAGTAAGTCGACAGTATTATTCTCGGTAAAATTTGTTCGGAAACCGGAAACGGTTTCCTTTTTTATTTACTACTGGGTGACAATCCGATATTTTAAAGATGATTCACTACAGGGTATGGATGTATGCAAAATTTCGATGTGTAAACAGGTGACTGCCGATGATGAAACCGACGGCATCCTTTCTGGTGCTGCTTTACTGCTTCTGCACTACCTCCGCTCCCGATATCCGGCCGCTTCCCGAGTTTTCCGAACAGTGGGAAGTCCGCGGCGGCAGGTACGCCGATAAACCGGTGCTGGTACGTATCAACCGCGGGCTCGACAGCATCGCGAACCACAACCCCCTTACCTGGCAGGCTGCAGCGAGCGTACAGCTGCGACATCCTCTTCCAAGCGGACTTCCCGATTCAATGGAAGTGAAAACACTGGAAAAAATCGAGAAATTTCTCACCTACCGGCTGGCCACATCCGGAATCGCACTCTTCGGCCTGAAAGTGGAAACCGACAACCGGGTTGACTACATTTTCTATACCGATAATAAAATAGCGGTAAAAAAAACATTCGATCATATCGGCGAAATGATTAATGATTACCGTATCGATTTCACGGTCAAGCGGGATAGAAAATGGTTGACCTACCGGTGGTTTTCATCGATCGAGTAAAAAAACGACAACGGATACCGCAGTCAAAGTTTACAGCGGCAGGAACAACTGCCGCCGATGGTATTACCATACATGACATTTCTTCACGATGTTGATCCCCGCAGTCTCGATACCGATCAAATAGAGTCCCGGAGAGTTATTCCGCGACAGATCGATGGTATGCGGTGCCTGTTCATACCGGCTGAGTACTCTGCCGCGGGCATCGTACACCACCAGGGAAACCTGCCGGTTATCCGGCAGGTTCCGCAGCGTAATGAGGTTCCCTTTACGCTCAATAACATCGTCTCCGGTACGTCTGATCTCCGGATTCACTGCCGCACTCGAGAGGTCCTTTTCTAAGACCAGCAGGTAGACCGCGTATCTTCCGAGCGTCATCGAGGTGGTGAACGCCGTGCCATCGTACTCGAACTCCGCCGGTTCAGCATCGATTTCGTAAAGCTGCTGCGCATTCACCACCGCGTCCCACCCGTTGCCGTTAGCCTGCGGCTTGCCCTTTTCGAGCCAGACGCCGTAGGCATTGCTGTGAGTTTCATCGACAAGATAGCGGGCGACTTTCACATTTCCATGAGGAAACGGAAGATTCTGTACTGTCAGATTGACACTGTTTTCACCGCCGGTTCCGTTTAGATCTTTATAGAAATTATAGACAATCACCGCGACCTTCGAAGTATCGGCATTTACCGTCGCGAATGCGTCGGCGCCGTCGGTATCGTTGCTTCCCCCGGTTACCGAAAGAAGGGTATCACCCATCATATGCAGCATCTTGAATGCGTTAAAGGTAGCCTTCCTGATCCCCTGATAATTGATCAGCCCGAACACCGCTCCGAACGGACGGTAGTTGTTCATCTCGACCCAGGAACCTTTGTTCGTGCCCGACTCATCAAAAACGTCGGAAATCGCCCAGTATGAGAGCATGTCGGGGAAAGTATACTGCCCGGTTAAAAAATCATCGATGATGAGTTTGACGCACTTTACCACAAACGGTGCATTCTTGTGAGAATCCATACTGATGACATTTGGATCGGTATTGCCCCCCTGCCCGGTATAGGTCGAATTGAATTCCGTATTGAGGGAATACACCTTCTTTCCACTCAAACGGATCACATCCGAACGGGTCCGGTTTTCGTCTCGAATACGAACCGGATCGGTCGACGTTCCCGGAGCCTCCCCGTAGTAATGGTTGGCCAGCAGATCATAGGGAACATTGTTTGTTTTGCAATAATCCACGAATTTCTGCAAATTATGAGGACCGGTGGTAACCGGTCCGCCGATAATAATTTTCGAATTTGCACTTTTCGCCCCCTCGGCAGCCTTCTGGTAGAGCATGTAATAGTCCTGTTCCGTTCCATTCCAGAATCCGCTGTAATCGTACTCGTTCCAGACTTCCCAGTACCACGACAATACCTCTTCCTCGCCCCAGCGATCAATACAGTGCAATACCATTTCCTGGATCAGATCACGCCAGGCGTTCCAGTCATTCGGTTTGCTGGTCACACCGTTGGACTGAAGCGCTTTGGGCATAAAACTCAGCTCGATACTGGGCTGAAGATTGATACTAAGCAGGTAATCGACAACTTTATCAAGGTTGGTCCAGTTATAGGTTGCGGCACCTCCGTTTAACGTCATTATTCCAGTGTTATCGGTTCCGTTCCATCCGATAAGTATTCCATGACCGCGTACCCGTTTGAATCCGGCTTCTTCCGCACCGATTTTTGCCGCAACCTGCCATTCCGGCTTCAGACAATAGATCATGGTCCCGGTTCCGACACACTCACTCCAGAAATGAGGAAGGTGTCCCTGTTTTTTGCTGCCGTCGACAACCAGATTGTAGGTGGCGCTAGACGATGGTACCTGATATAAAAAAGCTCCTGCAATCAATAAACTGATACAGGTCTTTTGAACGCTGTTTTTCATCGTGTTCCCCCCTTTTCAGAAACATTATTCCGCCTGATTCATGATTTGTAATATTATAAGGTACCAAAATACATCCGTTAAAAGTATCTCCCTATAATAACATAGCCAATTTCACCTCATCAGATGAAAATGAATGAAGAATCCGTTGATACCTGTTGATATCGCACTCTAATAGAAACATCCACGAAACGCATTTCGGTCCCGGGCTGAACTCGCGTTGAGGTAAAAAAGTTGCCCTCTAAAACGGGACTGGAAAGGGTTGACCTACCGGTGGTTCTCTTCGATCGAGTGAGATGCGGTACCTTCGACAGCATCTGTCATCCACATTGGTGCGTGAAGCGGCTCGGCGGTAAAACTCTTTTATGCGGAAAATCACTCATGTATATATGGATTACTTCACTACCACAGGCTTGCAGATTCTCTTGTTGCGTCCCTTATTTTCCGGTGTTATACGTACACCGTTGAGTTCATAAAGAGGAGAAGTCTGTTTACCTTGTGGAGAAAACGGCAGCAGAAGAGTACCGCTTCTTTTTTTGCTTCTGCATGTATTCCTTAGCCTTGATGTAACACCGTCACCGCTGGTTGTATTGATTTGCAGAAGCATTCCGTTAGTCCCGGTGCAAAACAGGGTTCCATCACCTGCCAAGGCAATATTTCCTTCAACATAGGCATCCCCACATTTTGGAGGGAGTCCAACCTGCTGCCATTTTTTACCGCCATCATTCGTGTAGAAAATGCAGAAGAATCCATCGATAAACCATGCCTCATCAAGGTTTTTGGCACAAATCTGAGTCGGTAGCCTCCCTTTTCTGGGGGTAAGTGGAGGATAAAGAGAATCGGGAAGGTACGTCATTTCTTCCTGAGGTGTCCATGTCGCTCCGCCGTCACTCGTGCGAAGAATGGTGGTGGGTTTACCGTTGGCAGGGCTAACACCGCCAACCCAACCATGGATATTGTCAATAAAGAGAATGCAGTTAGCCCCGATGACACCATCCATCGCCCCGACTTCTGTCCAGGTGCGGGCGCCGTCGCAAGTCAGATATAATGTTTGTTGCGACGCAGACCATCCGGTATCGGCACTCAAAAAAAAGAAATTCCCCGCTGCTGGGGGAAATTGACACTCCGTTGATGTGGCAAACCAGTCTTTGGTGACAAACAGTCGGCTTCCTAATCCCCCTTGATTTATTTGAGTGAAATATACCGCATCATTTTTTACGGTTCGATACAAAGTGCGCTCCCCTCCCAACCCGTCGAGCGCCTGCTGCCAGGTTACGCCACCGTCGGTTGATACCATACCATTACGCAGGGCAACATGGTCGGTACCGTTCCGGATTGCTCCGGTATAATCGGTACTGCTATCAACAACACGCCATGTCTTTCCGCCATCAGCAGTAGTTCTCAAACCAATCGGTTTTACACCTCCGATACATCCGTTGTTTCCATCGTAAAAATCCACCGTTGGAACTGAACTCAGATTATAACCGGTGTTCAGTTGCACCTTGTTCTCACCCATTGGTGTAATACGATATACTTCCGCTCGCCGTCCAATTATATACCCCTGGTCACCATTACCGGGAAAGAGTATTGAACCGGTCACTTCCCCGACAGTATCATTTGTTGCACTCCAAGTGCCGCCCCCATCGGTTGTCATAAACCTCATGGCTCCTGCTCCATACCCTCCAATAGCAAATCCGGCATCGGCCGAATGGAAATAGAATCCTCCGAGTTGCATGCCTCCATGCATCCCTATAAAGAAAACATCCTTCCAGGTAACACCACCGTCATCACTTCTTAGAATGTCTTCCTTACCCTTGCAGAAAATGGTGCTGCCGCCCACCTTCTGGAATTGTTCCAATGGTCCAAAGATCAGTGAATCCGGGGCAATACTCTTCCATTCAATCCGTTGCCAGTTAACACCATTGTCGATACTGCGTGCCACATAGCCACGGTAGCCGCATATAACTACCGTGTTCGAATCGGGAAAAATGATATCCTCGATAACGTGATACGGAACCTGAAGATCCTTCGGCGACCGGTCCAGCCATGTGCTGCCGCCATCCGTTGTCCGGTACACGAACCCATTTTCCGCCGAACCTCCGCTAATCCATCCGTCCATAGAATTCCGGAAATTAATTTTACTGATAATTTTTCCATCCAGCTCCGGAATGGCGTGTTCTCTCCAGGTTTGGCCACCGTCAGTGGTACTGATGAGATAAAGTTGGTAATTTGCGCCTCCCGCCGCCCAGCCATCTTGAATATCATTAAAGTAAAGCGAACTAATCCAGATCCGTTTCGGAGTGTCACATTCCCGCCAAGTTCTGCCGGAATCATTGGTGAATAGAACGGCACCTGCGCCTCCAGCAATATAACCCGTTGCCGCATCAAAAAACCACGCAGCCAGAAGGTTGGTTGAAGTGATGTGCGGGTTGATGAGTGAGAAGTCGAATTTGGTACCCTGTGAAAAGGATGAATTGATAACGATCAACAGCAGTACCTGGAGCATAATAACACGTTTCATCTATGTTCCCATGTTGAAAAAGGAAACAGAGAGCACGGGTGCTCCCTCAAACTAATCAGTTTTGGGCAAAATTATATGTGAGCATACAACTTTCATTCCTGGAATGGCAGGGCCATAAAACGAATCGTAGTAGCCCCCCGCTCTGCTTTTTCATGGCCACTTTTAAAAATGAATACCCGACTCAACCCAAAGGGCATGAAATTAACAGTTTTAACACACGGGACACTTGATGTTCAAACCACGCAAGTAACAACTCGGGCATACTCAATTCTGAATAAGTCCATTTACTTTCTGGATTCATTAAAAACTTCTATATCTGCCTCATCCATATTATCCCAATCCTCTGCGCGCAATGACAGAAAAGCTTCCTGTGATATCTTTTCATCCTTATCGATGAAGCTCATGATTACGGCAACATGGGGTACTAAAATTTTTTTACCTCCATCGGTAAGAGGATAATATGCATCAGTTACTCCGTCAACATCCATTTCTTCAAAACCTGGTAGCGTCACGTCACCGTACACATTGAATTTCGGCTTTTTTACTTTCTTTCTTAAAATCTTTTCATACGCTGCAGGTTTAACCACTGCCCGTGTGTTGGAGACAACCGGTTCGTACTCGGGTTCATAAGATATGAATTCACTCAATTCACCATCCGCACCTAGTGTAATTTCAATCTCATCGGTAAGTCCAAGAACAAGACGGTTTTTTAAAACACGGACAAAACGGTACGACACATACGCAAGACTATTGATTAAACTGGGAGGTTTCATAACAAACATTTCATTTTTACTCACCAATTTATATTGTTTATTTTGAGGTATAAATTGTTTCTGTATCTCGATTGCTATTTTTTTCATTTTGGCAGTATCAACCTGATTACCTTCGGTAAATAATTCAACTGCAGTGTTCACATACCTGAAGTACCCGTTTTTATAATAGGCAAAACGTTTATCGGTTTCCTTCACACATATTTCATCATCTGTTGCAAACTTTTCACTGGTTTTCGGTTGAAAGCCTCTTTTAATAAGCGCGTTTACTTTGAAATCCATAAAATCCGTCGCTGATTTTGGTTTAACAACCTCATAACATTCCATTTTTGCGGTTTGGGATTGCTTTTGAAAATCGCCCATTTTAGCCATTTTCTGGGAAAAAGCTAACACCGGTATACAGAGTATGGCAACAATAATATATTTGTTCATTTTTGTAACCTTTTAGAAAAATGTATTATGAATCTATTCCAACAACACTACTATTTCAATACTCTGGAGTACCATATGTAACTGAAACTTTCATTCCGGGAGTACCCCCTGCCGCGCTCGTTGTTTGTTGATAGGTATTGTA
>JAFGHA010000146.1 GCA_016930275.1 Chitinispirillaceae bacterium | reverse complement strand
TCACCTTAACTCCACTGGATCCCGGCGTTCGCCGGGATGACGGTAAAACGTATCGGTACTACATCATTCGTGCAGATTACTATGAGATAGTTAAAAAATCTTTACGTTCCCGGAAGAACTTGACAATGACTTACTGTATTTCGGATACGAAATGCTGAGATTATTTGGGTAATCACCACCACAGGCGCACTCAGTGGAAAGTACGTTAATATAACCGGCAATTGAATATATCTCAATTTCTACAACCGCCCGGTCTGGAAGCTGTATACTCCGGTAGCTCTGACCAGCTGGAAATTTTGAGGAACCGTCTTGATACGGGCCATTGTAGTACGGATAATACTCATAGACCAAACTTACGTTGAGATACATTCAGTTGCCGGAATACCATACTGTCGAATACTGGAACGCTTTGAAAAAAATATATTATCTTGAAAACCAAATAGCAGAGAGTGGTAATGATCGCTACCCCAATAAAAAAGAAATGGATATCGCATCCATGAAACATGACTGTTATAAATCAGGAAATATTCTATTAGTCTATTTAATGATAATTCCTGCTTCCGTATTCGGACATTATTACAAAAAAGCTCTCGTGGTAACCAACGATTCATCGAATCTGACGGGGTATGTCGAAATGGTTTCTGAAAGTAAATTAAGTGTACAGGTACATTTCAAGATAAGACCGGATGATTCTGAAAACCTGTCTGTTCCGGTTGATGATATATCGTATGTTTTGTTTACCGATGATTCCTCGGAGTACCATCGTGTAAAATATACCCGGAGGACGGATAGTACAAAAACTGTTGAGTACAGGCTGGCAAAAAAGTTATTGGGCGGATATGCCGATCTGTTTAAATTGCAGTTGCCCGGGAACGAGATAAACATAGTATTTGAACACTATAATACCTATGCATATATCGTAAAAATCGATACCAGCTACTATACAATGGATATGCAGGAAAAACTTGAAGGAACAAGGTACACAATCCGGAAAGGGTACGTCGGGGTATTGAAAAGACTCTTTATGAATGACCGGAAACAATTGAAGAATATTGAAAAAATCAAGATGATGGATGCTAAAATAATACCGCTGTTTGACGGCTTGAACCGTGCTCATCCGGACATAAACAGAAAAGTGTATTGTGTTAAAGAACGCAGGCTTCTTTATCATAGCGTCTACGCAAATGCCGGAATTACCACCGGATTTGACAATGTTTATTTTCCGGGAATTGAGGCAGGATATGCGATGAAGATAAATCGCCCTGAACTGAGCCGAAAAGTCTATTTCGAAGCGGGGGCCTCAATGATCAAATGGTTTATTACAGAAGATGCCAGATACGCTTATCGGGATACATCGTATTCCATCACCGTACTGAAACTGTCAACAAATGCCTTGTACTATTTCAATAACCGTACCATAGCACCTTTTGCAGGTTTCGGAGGTGCTTTTGTAATCGGCACGGAAGGCCTTGGACTTCATTTGAAAGAAATAATCGGATGCACGGTTAATGGCAGATATAGTGTTGCATTAAATGCTGAACATCTCAGCCTTAAAACTGTTATGTTTTCAATTAGTCTTGGTTTTACTTTTAATCCATCGCAGCAATGATATGCCAGGAGGTGTCGGCAGGAAATTTCGAACCCATACTCGCTTTTCCCCGCCGCTTTTGACCCCTTGCCTGTTATAAAACAATCAGGAATCAGTGTGCGATCTCAGCAATGCCTCGGCCGTCGCGAGATCTTCACGGGTGGTAATCTTGAAATTGGTCGGATCGCCCCAGGCGAGTCCCACGGGGATGTTCATCCGTTGCATCAGCATCGCGTCGTCAGTGGGAGGGGGTTGCATGGTGGGCGCGAGTCGCAGGCCTTCCGCAAGCTGTACTCTGCGGAAGAGTTGCGGCGTGCCGACGCGCACCAGTCCGGAACGGTCGACGGTGTCGCCGGCGGTATCGCCGCTGTATTTACGGATGGTATCGACCACGGGGGTAGCGCTGAATGCGCAGTCGTACACGGCACTTTTTTCAAGCAGCGCATCAATGACGGCATGGGTGACGAACGGGCGGGCAGCGTCGTGAACGAGTACCCATTCGGCGATCGAAGCGTCGCAACCGTTGCGGGCCGATTCCCAGCGTTCCGCGCCGCCGGGAACGATGGTCACCTTATCGGCGGAGAATCCGTCTCGTGCGGTTTCAATCATCGTTTCCGGAACGACAAGGATAACATTCTCCGTTCCCGGATGCTCTCGGAAGGTGTCGAACGAATACCGGAGCATCGGTTTTCCGGCGAGCGGCACGAATGCCTTCGGGGTGGAGAACCCTAACCTGGTTCCCGATCCAGCGGCGACAATGATGACATCAAACCGGTTTTGCATATGAAATAGTTTCCGTTTTTTTCACTTCAGTTCCGCTGGAAGTATATGACAAGACGTTTGGACCTCACCTCACTCACGCGCGGCGTAAACGATGACCTCTCCTGTCAGAGAGGGCAAGGGTAGGCTGGAAAACGCGCTCCCATTTGCTCCCGAAACACCTCCGTGCGTATGTGCAGCCCGACGAAAACCAACTCCCCGGTAATCCCGGACACCGAAGCCCTTACTTCCCGTTTTTCCGTTCCACCAGTCCGGCGACCTTCATCGGCAGACCGAAGAGCCGGATGAACCCGGTGGCATCCTTCTGGTCGTAGAAATCGGTGTCGGTAAAGGAGGCAAGATC
>JAFGHA010000019.1 GCA_016930275.1 Chitinispirillaceae bacterium | reverse complement strand
TGATCTTGTCGTTTCAAAGGCTTCCGACAATCTCACCCTTATACCATTATCATCGATTACCCTTGAAGGTACCGGAGCAGACCGGACGGTTACTGTCACTCCGGCTGAAGGTGTAACGGGAGATGCAACGATTATCATAACCGTATCAGACGGCGCAAAAACTGCATCAACACAATTCGTAGTTACAGTAAATGAGTAGGCAGTATCAGGGAGATGCAAATTATTTGAGGTTATATGATACGATTAGCATTGAATACTCAGGATATAGGTGGTTTGAGTACAGAGATTCTGATACATGAATGGGGGATTTGGAGAGCTCAGGATGATGAGGTTCTTCAGATATAAGGGAGATAAAACAGAATTGAAAACAAAACACAAAAAGTCAATTGGTTTGCAAAGAAAAGGTTTGGTATTCCCGTATCGATTAATTATTGTTCTGACAACAATCTGTATATCCATAATAACTATTTTCGCCGAAGACAGCATACCGGAAACTTCTTCAGCCGCTCCACAACTACTCCACCTTTACCCCGCGGCAACACTCGGTCCTAAAAATATACGAATAGGAATTACCGGAATATACGGATTCGACAACGGACTCGTACTGGGGACGAACGGGACGGAAAAAGTACGTCGACTCTCCAACAACCACTCCGTCGAAACCGGATGGGCACAGATGCTGACCGAGGAAATCGATTGCCGATACGGCATTCACCGGATGGTTGACATTTCGCTGAAATTACCGGTATATACCGACATCACCGGGTGGGGAGACGCCGTAACGAACGTCGGTGACCTTTCAATTTCAGGAACGTTCCTTCCGTTACCACCGGATCATCCTTTTCGGGCCGGGGTCAGCGCTGAGGTGATATTTCCAACCGGGAATCACGAACAATCCTATTTTCCACGGCATGTTTACTATGAATACAGCGATCCCGCGAATACCGGAATCAGGAACGTCGCGTTTCTGAAAAATCGTGTTTATTTCCATCCCGTAGTACTTTTTTCGCTCGATGTACAGCGTTTGCTGGAGCTTTTGCCGCTCTCCATTCATCTCAATGCCGGTTGCGTGACCACCGGAGTCAGGGAAGCTTTCAGCGTGGATGCGGCTTTAGGCCTGGCGATTCGTCCGGTTTCTTTTCTACAGATAGCGGCGGAAATAGCGGGAGAGGTCAGGCCGCTGTTTCCCGAGCGTTCCTTAACGCAAGCCCTTGTAGATGATCCGCTGCGTTGTGTTCCTTCGCTCTGCCTGGATCTCCCGGCAGGTTTCTCCGTTCTTCTGGCGGGTGAATTCGGTGTGGCAAACGGCAGTCTCTCTTCACGGATGAAATGGATTCAAAACGGGTATGCTTATGCCACCAAGGCGATGCCGAATCTGGGGACCGCACTCTCCGTTATCTATAACGGAAGTATCCGTAAAAAACAAGGCAGTGTTCCGGCCGGTCAACAAGACAGTCCTGCTCAGGGACAGGTGCAGGAAGCGACTGGCGACCGTGATCGCGATGGTATTCCAGATTCACTCGACCGGTGTCCGGAAACTCCGGAAGATCTCGACAAGTTTCAGAACGAGGATGGGTGTCCGGATTATGATAACGACAGTGATCAGGTGGTTGATGAACTGGATGGATGTCCCGACAATCCAGAAGACAAGGACGGATTCGAAGATACGGACGGATGCCCTGATTTTGACAACGACGGTGATCAGGTTCCTGATACCATGGATGCCTGTCCGGATGATAAGGGAATAGAAAGCAACCGGGGATGTCCGGAAGATGGAGCCCTTCCATTCGTACGCACCGCTCTGTCCGAGATCGCTTTCGCACCGCAGAAATCGAAGATCGTTGCGGGACAATCGGCACTTGACCGTATCGCAAAAGCATTGAAGGAAACACCGAAAGCGGTTATTGAAATCCAGGTACATACGGATAACATTGGGGCCGCTGCTTTAAATCTCGACCTTTCAAAAAAACGTGCCGACATGATCAAATTGTATCTTGTTTCCAAAGGAATACGCGGTGAACGCATCAATGCGCTCGGGCTTGGCAGCGAGTTTCCCATCGCCGATAATTCAAGTAAGGAAGGTCGGGCGAAGAATCAACGGGTGGAAATCCGCCGGATAGAGTAGCAGGAAGCTCCTGAATTGAATGGTACTTTAACGGTATTCAGGGGGATGCGTTTACGCGGTAGAATGTTTTTCCATTGACCACTGCAGCGCTCAGTTTTCTCAGTATGACAAGTTTCTTGATTGCAGGCTCTATCTCGTTGATGGTGGCACTGCACATGACGGCAATTTCCTCGATGGTTGCCGGCCGTCGCCGCAGTTGATGAATGACCGTACCTTCAAGATTTTCCGCGTATGTCAGTGGTGTTACGGAATTCTGCCCGCTACGGGAAATGATTTCAACCGGAAGCGGTTTGAGATACTCCGCGATGGAAGCCAGTGCTCCCGGTTCCGGTGGTTTTACCCAGTCACAGGCACCGGGGCGGTCGAGACTGTTGAGCTGCACTCTCGACGGTTGAATATTTTTTAAAACGTCTTTGAAACCAGCCAGTTCTTCCGGGGTGTCATTGATACCCGGAATGATAAAAACCTCGATCCACAACATACCCCGGTACTCCCTGGAGAATTCCACAATGCCGTCGATCATTTTTTTTACGTCAAGCCCGCAATGCGGACGGTTGATACGGTGAAACACTTCAGATGAAACGGCATCGAGAGAAGGAAGAACCAGATCGAACGGGAGAATATCCCGCCGTACATCCTCAAGATGAAAAAGTGTACCGTTGGTGAGAAGTGCCGTACGGTAATTCGGGAATGTATTCTTTACATACCGTAATACTGTTCCGATTGCACTGTTGAGGGTCGGTTCTCCACTGCCGGCAAAGGTGATGTAATCGAGCTCCGGAGTATCGGCAAGATAACTGCCCAGCTCACCGATGAGTTCCGTACTGCCGACGAATTCCGCCCGGGTGTGGGAAACCGCGCGAGTCGCTCCGCATTCACAATAGACACAGTTGCAGTTACAGGTTTTAAAAGGGACCATATCGACTCCCAGCGAACTGCCGAGACGTCGTGAGCGGACCGGACCGAATAAATGTCTGTATTCCATGTGAAACTCAGCTTGCGGAAGGAAGGTTCAAACGAAGGGTAAAAACCGGTTCTCCGCATTGGGAAAACCGGTTACAATGGTATCGATTATTGTTTTTTCCCGAGAATGGCCCCCTGAAGGGTGACTTCCTTTTTCTTGGGATGATTGGTAACGATGGTGAACTGTCCGTAGATGGGAGATGCAGTATCAATATGCATCGATATTTCAAGTTTATACGCAATATAATCGTCGGATTGTTTTTCCCCCTTGGTAAGTTTGAATTTGAACGCGAGGGGTAATTCCGTCTGCCATTTGGTTCCCGGATTGGACGAATTACTGTTTTCCAGAAACCGTACCTCGGATACCGAAAGATCATTTTTCTCCGTGGTCAGGGTCAGTTCCTGTTTGATATCTCCGTTTGCATCGGGAGTCATGGAAAGATATCCCGGTTCAACGCCCAGCTCCGCACGTATTATGCAACCCAACGATAGCCTCATTGTGGGCTTGTTTTTAGCATTGGAGCTAACGGTGACATATTTCCGCAAAGTTCCTGCTTTGGCATGGCTGATATTGATTTCCTGAGTTACCGTACCTTCCCGACCGGGAGGGATGATCGAGTCGTGCCCGACCGCAGTGCAGCCTCACCCGGCTTTGACTTTTTCGATTATAAGAGTATCTTTTCCCGTATTTTTAATTTTAAAAGTATGCTTTATTGATTTCTGTTCCCCTTCTCGAATAATACCGATATCAAAATCGGCACTATCTACGGAGATCATCGGTGCGGCGGAAAGTGACATCGTCACAAGCAGTGTCCCATACCCGATGGCCATTAATTTTTTTGCTAGAAAATGCATGAAAAAGGCCTCCTCTATGCTTTTTGAAGAGAAAATAATTTCTGCAATGTGTTGATTACTAAATTCCTGTGAAATCGAACAGTTTTGCATCAACTTCGATTTTATGGTTATTTTATTGCAGCGTGTTCACATCGAAGTTTCGAGAATGATAAACCTGGGAGTCCTTCTCTGAAAATACGGCCACAACAGGACCACGACAAACGGTTGTGAGAATGTATTTTCCCGTTATGAATGATCAGAAACCGAAGCCACTGATACAATCTGCCGGATCCGGCAGAAAAACGCTTAAAAAAGCAATCAATAAAGGCGAGTTCTGGAAACCGTGTCCCGGTACCACCGGCGGTTATCTATGCTGCGGGTATCAGATAATCACTCCACTGACCGGATGCGGCATGTACTGCAGATATTGCGTTCTGCAGAGCTATTTCGAAGAGGAAGGCAGAGTCCTGTACGAAAATTTCGATGATCTTAAAAAAGAAATTCATGATAAACTGAGCCGCTGGAACGGGGTGGTACGTTTCGGCACCGGTGAGTTCGCCGACAGCCTTCATGCGGAACGCGAAACAGGGGTTTCGGTTGCCGTAGCGGAACTTCTTGAACCGTATTCAAATGTAATCGTCGAATTTAAAACAAAAAGTACGGTTATCGAACCGCTTGCCGCAATAAAACATCCCGAAAAAGTGATTATTGCTTTTTCACTCAATACCCCCGCCACTATCTCATTAATGGAACGGGATACCGCTCCTCTTGAAGAACGTTTCAGAGCAGCGGCAGAATGTCTGGAAATGGGATTCAACGTTGCCTTTCACTTTGATCCCATATTCCGCTATGGCAGTTGGGATAAAGAATATCCTTCGGTAGTTGATTTGATCTACGATACGGTCAGAGACACGTCGAAAATCGCCTGGGTGAGCCTCGGGTGTTTCAGATCGAACCCTGCCCTGAAAACCCGTCTGAAGCAGTTTGATGAACACCTGCCGCTTTACTCCGACGAGATGATTACCGGCGACGACGGAAAGATACGCTATTTCAGACCTTTGCGGGTGGAAGTCTATCGGGTGATGAAGGAAGCATTTTACCGGCACCAACCAGATGCACCGGTGTATCTCTGTATGGAAAGTCCCGAAGTGTGGGAGGAGGCAGGGATGATCGATCGTATCCCGGACGGATTACCGGCATATCTCGATGGGCGTGCCGGGAAGCTGCTCGGAGTAGTCCGATAGCTCCACTGGTGTATATTAGTACCTGTAAGGAGAAAAGATGCTTTCATTAGGAACGTGCACTCTCGGTGATCAGCCACGTATCGTTGCAGTTGTAGATGCGGTCATACCTGCAGAGCAATTGAAACTGCTGGCTTCACGGGCTGATCTGCTCGAAATGCGTATCGATTGCTGGAAATGTTCTATCGAAACTGCTGTCGGTTATCTCCGGGAGATCCGCTCTTCTCTGAGTATGCCGATGATCGGCACCATCCGTGAAAACGACTTCACCCGTTCCTTTCGGATTGAATTCTTCAAGGCGTGTATACCGTATGTTGACGGCATCGATATTGAACTGGGTACCGCAATCAGCGATACGGTTACTGCAATCGCTCAGGGAAAAACCGTTATTGTTTCTGAACACGATTTTTCGGCTACTCCGACCATCGGGGGACTCTCCTCGATGGTGGAACGTGCACGCGGTCAGGGTGCCGATATCGTCAAAATAGCGACGATGGCCAACAGTCGTGAGGACGTGGTACGACTACTGGAATTCACCCGGGCGTGCAAGGTACCGGTGGTCGCATTCGCGATGGGGCCAATCGGGAAGGTGTCGCGGGTAATCGCGCCTCTGTTCGGGACACTCTTTACGTACGGCTATATCACGAAACCGGTTGCCCCCGGGCAGCTGTCGGTTGAGGAACTTGCCGATGAGATCGGCAGATACTTTCCCGATTAGTTCGTTTGTAAGAGTATTACAAATCGAAACCGGATTTGATTAACCGGTGTCAGTAAAACCGTCTGAACACCGCTTCTCCCGGATCGAGATGGTTCTTCAGAAATGCCGTATACCCTTCCGCGCTGAACCATCCTGACGTTCCGTAGTTCATGGCATCTTCGATGTGAAACTCCCGAGCAGGCATGAAACTGAATCCGATAAGAAAGAGCACCTCACCTGTTGCCGTTCGGGCGGAATTCATTATCATTGAAACATGACCAACGCCACCATCAGTTATTAAAAAACGGAACTCTTTTCAAATTACTCTATCAACCGAGTACCCGCCGTTTTCTTCCCTCGAGCCAGGCAGAATTTGCCGATTTTTCGGTATTCGTTTTAGAATAATAATTTATAACAAATTGAATTATATGCTGTTGCAGTAGCTGGCACTGCACTTGCTTAATTCGTTGGCGAAAGGATTCGCCTTATGAGTACCTCCGCAATTACCACTTCTTCAGAAATCCGGCCGCAGTCGCCACCCGACCGTACGGCTCAGGTCGCCCGGCAATTCGAGGCGCTTTTCTCGTCGATGATGTTTAAAGCCATGCGCAACACGGTGGGAAAGGGTTCCCTTCTTCCGGTGAATATGGGAGAAAAAATTTTCACCAGTATGCTTGACGATCAGTATTCGGAACTGATGGGGACACAGGGAACCCTTGGTCTGGCCGAACTGATAGAAAAAGAATTACGCCAATACGAGGGGAATATTCCCCCGGTCGATGCTGTCGCGACGCCGGCATGGATGCTTGATAAGCGGTTGTTGGGAACCGGTTCGAATGTTCCGGCTTCAGGCACGCGAAATGTTGAGCAGCTCGCCGCGCGGGTGGAAAAGTGGAATGATCTCATCAGTGAAGCTGCACAAACCCATTCGGTCGACCGGGACCTCGTGGCCGCAGTGATCGCGCAGGAATCGGGGGGGAATCAGTTCGCGGTTTCACGGGCGGGTGCCAAGGGGCTCATGCAGCTCATGGATTCCACCGCCGTTTCGCTCGGGGTAACCCGTTCGTTTGATCCGGAACAGAACATCAACGGTGGAGCACGGTATCTGCGCCAGATGCTCGACAAACATAATGGTGATGAACGGCTTGCACTCGCCTCCTATAACGCCGGACCGGGTGCGGTTGATAAATACGGGGGAATTCCACCCTACCGGGAAACGCGACAATATGTCCGGTCGGTTCTTGATCTGAAAAACAGATTCACCTTGCAACGGAAATCCGGGGAGTAACGGAAATGAAAAACACGCTTGAACAGCTTGAGCAGGTATTGGCTTCGGAACTTAATGTTCACGAGGAATTTCTCGTTTCGGCACGACAGTTCAACAAGGCGATACGGGAACAGGATCTTGACGCCATCGATCGGGAACGTGCGGTGCATGACGCTACCGTATGCAGGATCGAGAAACTCGAAGTGGAACGAATGAGTTACTGCAGGGTACTGGCGCAATCGCTCGGGATCAAACGTGATCCGGTCAAACTGGGTATGCTGCTCGAGAAGATTCCCCCGCAGTGGCGCGACCGGTTGAGCATGCTGCAGGAAGCGCTTAAAAAGACGATCAGTGAACTGTCAAAAATCAGTACGTCGAACCGGATTCTTCTTGAAGAAGGATTACGCGTGGTACACGCCACCTGTTCATTTGTCCGGCAGTCGGCGGGGAGCCGGTATGCACCCTACGGAAAACACGGAA
Source organism: Chitinispirillaceae bacterium (assembly GCA_016930275.1). GTDB lineage: Bacteria > Fibrobacterota > Chitinivibrionia > Chitinivibrionales > Chitinispirillaceae > JAFGNB01. Next base: position 40,954 of record JAFGHA010000019.1, on the reverse strand, counting down.
GACCGGTTGACGGTCCGGTATTTCAAACCATGATAAACAAAACGGCATAGGCGGTCGATATGGGACTTTTTTCGGTTTTAAACGTCGGTACACGGGCGCTTTTCGCCTCTCAACTGGCCATGGATGTGGCGGGACAGAACATTTCCAATGCGGATGTCGAAGGATACTCCCGAAAACGGCTCAACCTCTCTCCCGATTACCGGTACGACGGTATGTTTGGGCAGATGGGAATAGGGGTCGAGGTCATCAATATCGAACGCATGCGGAACACCTTCATCGATTTGCAGATTCAACGTCAGAACCGTGAAGTCGGTTACTACGAGGAACTCGACTATACCATGGAAAGTATCGAGAATATCTTCACCGAACCGGGGGATACCGGACTGCTCAATTACATGGACCAGTTTTTCGACAGCTGGCAGAATCTCAGCAGCAATCCGTCCGATCTTTCGGCACGGAATATGGTGAAAACCAATACTGAAATACTGGTTGATGTCTTTCACAACGCCGCGAGTGAGCTCGACCGGTTGCGGCAGACACGCAACGAGGAGATCGAGTCGAGAGTAAATAAAGTCAACAGTATCTGCAACGAGATTTTCAATCTCAATAAGGAAATAGGTGCCGTTGAAATAACCAATCAGAACGCCAATGACAGTCGCGACAAGCGAGATCAACTGCTTAAAGAGCTTTCAATAATAATCGACGTCGATGTGATCGAGAATGAAATGGGGCAGGTGACGATTACTTCGGCGGGAAGCATTCTCGTTTCACCGGCTTTTCAGCAGGAACTGGAGACTGTTTCCCGTTTGTATACCCTCAGTGACGGTTCCACACGCTACGAGGTCGGTATACGATTCGCGGATTCAAAAAGAATATACGACCCTTCCGGCGGTCAGATAAAGGGATTGCTGGAAAGTCGCGATTCCGTACTACCGCGGTATCAGCAGCAGATTGATGAACTCGCCGTGCAGTTCGTAGAAAAAATCAATGAACTGCATATACGCGGCTATACGCTCAACGGATTCTCCGGTGTACCGTTTTTCGAGGAACAGGTCACCGGGGCGCGGGATATTCAATTGAGTGCTGCGGTTGCCAACAATGTGACGAATATTGCGGCAGCTGTCGGCGGGGAAGCGCTTCCCGCCGATCAGAATACCTCTGCTGCCGGCACTCACAATTTCGGTGTTGCACCCATACAGCTTTATCGTGATCCGCTCTCCGCGACTCCAACGGCGGCGACCAATCTGGTGCAGGGAACGGTAATCGTTTCCACACCCTCGGTAACGCTTACCGAAGGGGTGGATTACCATATCGATTACGCGAACGGTACGCTGCAGATGCTCCATGCCGGATACGATGCTGATGATCTTACTATCGACTTCAACTACCGGACCGGTGGTTTCGGGGGACCGGGCGATAATGCCAATGCACTGATGATAGCGCAACTGCGTACCGAACTCACCATGAATCCCGATGCGGTTGGTGAACCGACCGTGACGTTCGCGCAGTATTACAGCTCATTCATCGGGGTGCTCGGCCTTGAACGGAACGAAGCATCCTCGAACATGGAGACCCGTCAGTTTCTGGTGGATCAATACGAGTCGCACCAGGATGCGATCGCCGGTGTTTCTCTCGATGAGGAGATGGCGAATATCATCAAGTATCAGCATACCTATCAGGCTGCCGCAAGGATCATATCCGTTTCCGACGAAATGCTTGACGTGCTGATGAATATGTAGATGACATAAGCGCGATCGCACGGTCGTTCGTATCAACCAATCGGCCATGCATTCTGGTACAAACAAAGGACAGAAGTATGAGTATGAGAATTACCGTCAAAGAATTGCACCGCAATATGCTCGGGGTGATCAATACCCGATACGGGGATCTTGCCGATCTGCAGGAGCAGCTTGCTACGGGGAAACGACTTCGCCGTCCGTCCGATGCACCGTTGGATGTATCGAACGACCTTCTGCTTATAACCAGACTGAAAGAACTTTCACAGTTCAAAGACAATATCGAAGGCAGTATCGGTTACATGGCTATCACTGAAACCGCCATGGAGAGTACGAATACTTTGTTGCAGCGGGTACGTGAACTCGCGATACAAGCTTCGTCCGATACGCTCAGTGCAAAGGAACGTATGTATCTAAATAAGGAAGTCGAGCAGCTTACCACTCAGCTTGTCGCGCTTGTGAATACAAAATTCAAGGGTGATTATGTGTTCAACGGTCAGCAGACCAAGATACCGCCGCTCATCATGGAGGAATCGGCATCGGATACCCTCGAGGATTACTCCAATTACCGGATGGCGTATTTCAATGCAGGGGGAGGGGCGGTAGGCGACACCGTACAGCTGTTTGAAGGATTTTCAGGAAGACAGGTCACCGATATTATTCCCGGTTCATTCAACATTTCCGTGGCGGGGGTCACGTATGCCGAGAATACGGATTTCACCATCGATTACGAGGCGGGAACCATGACGATACTAAACGCCGCACTTCTGATCGACGTGACACCCGGCACCGCCAATTACGACATCAACCAGGTGGCAATGCAGTTCGATTACCTGACACGCGGACGTGATGTTTACGGGCAGGCGGTGTCGAACCGCGGAGTTATAGAGCGGGAAATCGAAAGCGGGATTACCATGCAGGTCAACATCGGTCTGGATGAAATGACGACGGATCCCGTTTCCGGGAATACGCTGTTCGGTACATTAATACGGTTCGGGCAGGCACTGGTGCAGGATGATCAGCCCAATATATCGGCGGCGATAGATGAAATCGACGCGGTATTCACGACGGTACTCGGAGCACAGGGTAAAACCGGTGCACGGGTCAACCGGCTGCAGACGACGCTGGAACGGAATGAGAGTCAGTTCTCTCAGGTCACGGAACTGCAATCACGGCTTGAGGATGCCGAGATGGCCGAAACGACCAGCCAGTTTCTGCTGACGCAGAATGTGTATAATGCCGCTCTTCAGGCGATGGCAAAAATCATTCAACCGTCACTGGTCAATTTTCTCTAGCGGTGGGCATTTTTTTCCGGTGGAACTGAAAAATCATTAAAAAATTCTTTAAAAACGACATTTCCGGGGCATGTTTCGAATGGCACGCTCTTTGCAGATCTTACCGGATGCAAGGAAGCTGGTATCGTCAGGATGACGCAGGGACGGCAGTACGGATGTAAACCGGCTGCACGGAAGCATTAAACAAAGGAGGGGTGTATGCCTCGTATCAATCACAATATTCCCGCGATGATTACCGGGAACGCACTGCGCACCGTCGACCGGCAGTTACAGAAGTCACTCGAGCGGTTGTCAACCGGTATGCGCATCAATCGTGCGTCGGACGACGCGGCCGGTCTGAGCGTATCGGAGCAGCTCCGTACGCAGGTTCGCGGACTCAACATGGGGTCACGGAACATACAGGACGGTATCTCGCTGGTCAATATTGCGGAAGGCGCCCTCATCGAAGTCGAATCGATGCTGCAGCGCATGCGGGAACTGTGCATTCAGGCGGCCAATGATACGCTCACCTCGGTTGAACGCAGCTACATCGGTATTGAGGTGGACAATCTTAAAATGGAAGTCGATCGTATCGTATCGGGGACACAGTACAACAGTATGCGTCTGCTCAATGGTGTCGATCCGTGGGGTACGACCGGTGGCGTATTGCATATCGGCCCCAATAACGATCCAACCGCCGATACCCTCACGTATGTTATCGATCCGATGGATACGATCTCTCTCGGTATTGACGGCGCCAACCTGCTGGTGGATACGCAACCGAATGCCACAGCGGGAATCACCACACTTGATACAGCACTCATGAGTGTCAATGCGTTGCGTGCCGATCTCGGTGCGATGACCAACCGGCTCGAACATGCGCTTGCCAATCAGGAAAATCAGGAACAGAATATGCAGGCGGCGGAATCGGTAATCCGCGACGCGGATTTCGCTTACGAGACGACACAGTTCACGCGGAACCAGATTCTGAGCCAGTCATCTACAGCGATGCTGTCACAGGCGAATATGCTCCCGCAGAGTGTTCTGAGTCTGCTGCAGGGATAAATTCCTACGGGTTTCGGGCGGTGATGGCTACTATGCCTTCCCGCCCTTTTTCATGCTCACGCCCGAGTACCGCGATCCGGTTTATTGTATTTGACAGTCCGGGCACAATAAACGATTTTAATACAGTACATGCAGCATACCCCTACCTGGAGCCGGAATCATATGGGTGATTTTTTCAAGGATCTTGTCTACTCGAAAGACGATGTTATAACTTTTCCTTCCGGTATACCCGGGTTCGAAAAGACCAAGGATTTCGTGATCGTTTCCATTCCGGAGTATACACCGTTTGAATGGCTGGTGTGTACCGACGGTACCCGTTTGCGGTTCGCGATAATCAATCCACTCCTGTTCATGCCCGACTATTCACCGGCAATGGTAAAGGAGCAGCTCGGAGATCTTGAAGTCGACAAACCAGAAGATATTCTACTTTATTCGATTGTCACGATACGGGAAAATCCTCTCGAATCGACCGCGAATCTTGTGGGGCCGCTCATCATCAACCGCGTAAAAAAGATCGGAAAGCAGATTATCATCGATGATGACCGGTACGGTACTCAAGAACCACTTATAAGAAAGAAATAACCATGCTTGTCCTCACACGAAAACTTGGTGAAACAATACGCATCGGTGATACTATCACCGTGAAAATCGTGGATCTTGACGGCAGGCATGTCAAACTCGGCATCGAAGCGCCGAAGAATGTCTCGGTCAACCGCGAGGAGATCTACGAACGGATTCAGCGGGAGAACCGGGCGGCGTCGATTTCGAAAGACCAGGGGCTCGAGAATATCGCTCAGGCTCTCCGGAAAAGCGAGAAATAGGGCAGAAAATTGAGACGGGGAATTTCGTAGCGCCGGATGGGCGGTTTACGGGATTCTTGTGGTGAGTACATGCGTACTCTCGTCGGCCGTATTGAACCAGAACACCAGTATGTTACCTTCGGTGGTGAAACATTCTCCAAAGTCACGTTTCGTGACTAACGGATAAATGTCGGTGTATTTTTCAACCGCTTTACTGATCATTATGTTCTTCAGCTCGTTCATATTTATACTATCGGAAAATTTAATTGCAAAGTTTAGCGTTTAAATAACTTTTTAAAGGCGTCTGGATGGTGGACAACGGATTGAAAAATACCGGACAGCGGTGCAGGCCCGTTTTCGCGCTCTCCCTTGGTGATCCCGCCGGGATCGGACCGGAAATAGCTTGTAAGGCAATGAATAATAAAGAGTTTATGGCTGAGGTGGCAGTGGTCGGGGCAATCGATGTGCTCGAGATAACTGCGGCGCGCCTGGAACTGCGGCTTCCGCTGGTATCGGTTGCACGTAGTGCTGATTTCAGACCGGACCAGGTGAATGTGTGTGATTGCGGTATTCCTCAATCGGAGGAATGGCATACCGGTGCGGTGCAGGCAGTTTGCGGAAGGGCGGCATATACCTATATCGATAAAGCGATTGCAATGGCACTTGCGGGTGAGGTGGATGGGGTTATCACCAATCCGATCAACAAGGAAGCGCTCCACGCGGCAGGATACAATTATCCCGGTCATACCGAAATTTTCGCTGAAAAAACCGGTACCGACAAGTACTCAATGCTTTTTTTACTGAATAATATCGGTGTTGCCCACGTCACTACCCACTGCTCTTTACGTGAGGCAATAGAGCAGATAGCTACCGGACGCGTTCTCGCGACGATCCGCCTGCTGTCAGACACAATGATCAGGCTCGGTATCACCGGACCGAGGATTGCCGTCGGTGGTCTCAATCCGCATGCAGGCGAGAACGGTCTGTTCGGCAAAGAAGAAATTGAACATATCCGACCCGCTATCGCAATGGCACAGGCGGAAGGTATCGATGCGAGCGGGCCGTATCCTCCTGACACGGTGTTTATGCGTGCGTTCAGAGGGGCGTTCGACGGAGTGGTCGCAATGCTGCATGATCACGGATTCGTGGCTCTTAAATCAATGGATTTTGAACACGGCGTAAATATCACCGTTGGTTTACCGATCATTCGTACTTCCGTCGGTCACGGTACCGCGTTTGATATTGCAGGAACCGGTAAGGCCTCTGCAGAAAGTCTACTCTCCGCCTTTGATGCCGCACGTCGACTGTACCGGAGTGACAGGGGCAAATGAAGTATCATATCAGCAGGCTGACGGTATTCCTCGGAATGTGGGGTGCTGCCGTCTCGGTCGCTTCCGATCTCAGACAGATCCCGGCGGATCCCGATCTGATGGGCACGGGAGCGGAGTTCCATGGTACGCTGCAGATGAAAGCCGGCGACCGGATCAGTTTCGGTATGGTCGATCTCGGCGGATTCGTGGAAGTGCGCAATGAACCGCAGGTCAACCAGGGCCTCTTTCCCAATCACAACTGGCGCGGATTCATTTCGGGCATTGTTTCATATCCGCTTTTCCGGGAAATGCAGGGGACCCTTCTTCTGTTTTCGGGACTTGAACACGAGAGTGCTCATGCCACCATGGGGATTGTTGAGTCCACCGCGGATCCGTATGCCATGATCTACGATCATCAGTACCGGAAGTTCATTCTCAATGCGCTTCCCGTTGGTGCGGAACTGATCATGTACGACGCAGTGCAGCGCCTGGTGATAAGGGGGTGCGGTTCCTGGTACTTTCTCTCTAAAAACACCCCGGAACTTCCCGGTCTTGACGTGAGCAACAGCGGCGGAATAACGCTCAACGGGGAGTACCGCAATCAGGTAGCCCGGTATCTGAGTTGTTATCTGTCGGTGCATGAACGGTTCATTTTCAGAGGGAGCGGCAGGCGCAATGGAGAAATCTATATACCTGGTGATGATGGTCCCGAGGTACAGCGACGTTCCTATCCGATTATCAGACGGAGCAATACAATAACGGTTACCGCCGGTATTTCACTCCCGCTCTTCGAAGCCCGCCGGCAGTGTGACGTCTATGTCCGGTTTCTCTACGGGAATATCTACGGGTATGTGGACAGCAGGGAACAGCGTGCGATGGTCGCGGCGGGGGTGACATTGTGGGGAAAGTGAGAAAACATCGGACGAACTGTTCAAACCCATTCAAAATAAAATACTGTCATTGTTCTCATTATGAATGCTCCCAGACTCTCCGCGGGGGAGTCTGGGAGCGTGAATGTCAATACAGGACTATTCATTCAACCGGGAGGTGCGGGAGTCAATGGAAATGAATCCGCCGGAAAAAAATAAACAGACGATTAACGCGCGGTTTCAGGAACTGACACGGGAAAATCAGCATGAATCGGGAAGTGTTGTATTTGCCGTTACGAGTGGATTACTGGCTTCGCTGACAAGTGCGGTGATCTGGGCGGTAATCACTCTGGTGGCTGATTACCAGATCGGGTGGATGGCAATAGGCGTCGGTTTTTTCGTGGGATTTACCGTCCGTTACTTCGGACGGGGAAAGACGCCGCTCTATTCCTTTATCGGCTCCTTTTTTTCACTATTCGGATGCGTGACGGGAAACCTTTTATGCATTGTCGGTTTTATCGCGAAAGAACAGGGAACCGGATATCTCCAGTTTTTTTACCAGATGCCGTTCACTTCATTGTTATCCATATTTCCTTCGACCATCGAGCCCATGGATTTTCTCTTTTACCTTCTGGCGGCATACGAAGGATTCCGTTTTTCACTTTTCAACGATGATGCATCAACCCGACCGGAAACCGATGACTCATCCGGCCGGAACCTGTCCCGGACGATCGGTGCTTTACGAGCACAAATCCTTGTTATCTGGTCCGTCGTAATCGTTGTGTTCGCGGTTTCAACGCGCCATTTTGCGCAGGGAATGATGACCTACACGTACGAATCGGGTGCGGTAATGAGCAAAGGAATAATGAAAGACGGCAGGCTGCATGGTCTGTGGACGTATTATTATGAGAGCGGTGGGGTGAGTTCGAAACAGTATTACCGGAAAGGGTATCTTGACAGTGTCGCGACATGGTGGGATGAAACCGGGAAAATGATCAAAAGAGGAGAATATTCACGGGGGCTTACAGACGGAAAATGGGAATATTTTCATCTCAATGATGAAAACTCGAAAGCAGGTGAAGGCTTTTTCTCCAATCCTATTATGCCAATGGCCGGAAAGCATTCGAAGGAGATGTCCGTAACGGACGGGAAACCGGGGAATGGCGGAGCTGGTTCATGGATGGAGGAAAAAAGGATGTTTTTTACTGGAAGAACGGTCGTCTAATTTTGAAAAGTGCGTGGTCGGAAACCGGAGAGCGGATTATAAGTGACGGTTCCGGTGAATTTCTCAGTCGTCATGATTCGACAACCGTTGCGGTAAAAGAAAATTATCGCGACGGGCTCCGGGACAGCCTCTGGTTGTACTGGTCTCCTACAGGAAATTTATTATGCCGCAGGGTACATGAACGGAAAATTCGTACGGTATCATGAATCCGGTGAAAAGGCGACTGAGGGTATCATGCGCAACGACCGGCAGGAAGGCCATTGGGTATGGTATCATGAAAACGGTAAAAAGTCTTTCTAAGCGGATTTTAAAAACGGGAAAAAAAACGGGCGACAGATTTTTTATACGGAAGATGGCGTTACTTCGAAAGAGGAACAGTATATCGGCGGTGAATTTATTTCGGAGAAAGTACTGCTGAAATGATTACGTAAAATCAATGAACGGGGTATTCTAGTTTTGAATAAATTCGAAAACACCTTAAGTAATGAACATGATTTCCGGTAACCGGTACTGATATTTAAATATCAGGTATTCCGGGGCAATGTTTTCGGTACGATCATGGTGAGCTGCGTTTACCCTGAGCGTAGTCGAAGGGAACCATGACCCCCCCGTTTTCACGTCCACTTCATCCTTCGACAGGTGTTGGATGAGCGGAATCGCGGTTTCAGGTACCTGTTACTATTTTTGGAATATTCCGTTACAGGACAGCTCGCCATTACCATACTCGAAATGGCCCCCTGCGCGGAAAAACGAAAACGCTCAAGCTTAGAAATGTAGCACACGCATGGCTCCTTCAAACGGTGCACGTCCTCTGGTTAAAAGTCTGGTACCACGATTTACCGCTTCGACCCATACAAGTAATGTTTTCACATTACCATCGGTTGAAGTATCGGTTATTGAAATGGAAGACGTGCTGTTCCACCTCGACAGTGCGGTTATGATGCCGGAAACACCGGCGGGCAAGAGTTCCACCCAGGGTATGGGAGACAATTCCGAAGATGATGAAATTCAATCGAAGCAGAATAAGATGGCGGGGATCGCCGCTTTGGCGACTGTATACAAAATGCTTCAATTCGATTCTCACTATCGACTGATTATTACCGCGCATGCGGATACCTCCGCAAGCTACAACTATAATTTCAAACTCACTGCAGAACGGGGTGATAATGTCACCTTCCTGCTCAGGGGTCCGGCATACAAAGATATGTGGGCGGAAAATTGCGCCGTTCGTCATCGAATCGAAGATTATCAGCAGGTGCTCACTTTTGCGGCGAACCGCACCGGCAATATTCTATGGAATCCGGTCAAGGTCGATGATAGCTGGGGACCTGATACCGAGAATGCGGTCGAAGCGTTTCTAAATGATCGTGTACCGCTTGAAGCGGATGCTCTGCTTGCAAAAATCAAGGCCGATGCTAAAAAAAAGTGGCCGAAAGAAGCATGGCTTCCGGTATATGACCTGTATGAGGACGCGCTTGCGGATCTGTTGGGAATTCAGGGAACTCAGAAACAGACAGAACTGGCAAAAATGCGCACAATGCTCGAAACACGATGGATTGACTCGTCGAAACCGGCTGTTGCGTGCGGTGAGATGTGGCCTATCGATTCTGCGGAAGAACAGAACTACCGCTCGCAGCTCAACCGGAGAGTTGAGATCGTCCTGTTCAAGGATACTGATGGACTGGATATTTCCGCACTTATGCAATGTACGGTGAAAACCGGATTTCCGTCGTCCGAAGGGGGTGACTCTTCGAATCAGGACCCGGATCTCTACCGGCTCCTCTGCCCGATCTGGTGGTACCGGTGGGGAATGACGCCGGTGTATATCCCCCCTGAAATTCTTAAAATGTATACCTGGCATCTTCGCTTTGTCTATCATGACCGGATAAGAGAGGCGAACGCGAGTGTTCCGGAAGGGCTCGCAATACATGTCTACGAAATACGCAACGGACAGACTGCTGAACTGCAATCAACCGTAGCAGTGAGCGACGGTGTCTACCGGGTGAACATCATGCCAATGGACGCGGCAAACGCTCCTGATGAGTTGTTCTTTACATTTGAAGCGACTGATCACTGGGTACGGACCGTTACCACCAATACCGGACCGACTTCGTCCATCGAGATCAAAACAGCTGCGGAAATAGCTCAGCTCGATTACGCCACCCGTCAGGGATATCATCGGTTGCCTAAAACCTTCACTTCACGGAATGCGCAAACATGGTACGATAAGAATGCCGATTATACCGGGGAATTCGCTGACGGTGAGCCCTACGAGGAGGTGGTAAGGAATAGACTGCAGCTCAAACCATTCGGTCCGAACAGTACCGAGGCAGAAAAACCCCTTACTTTTACCGTCGATTCGAACAACAACGACGATACCGCCGCGGCACTGCTGTTTCCCTCATTCGGTTGCCCCGCAATTGTACAGCGCAGCAACGGCAGCGCCGTATTGTACTGCTATGTATATGGTGAACCTGTCGGAGCAAAGCCGGCAAAAGTCATCACCGCCGAAAAAGTCAATATGCATATCAAGCTGCTCAGGTGGGATGCGCAGACTTCAAACGGGGGATCGGCAGTGTTAGCCGCCAAAAAGGCGTTGATCACTAAAAAGGCGCTTCCTTTTGAATTTGATGAACCGCTGTTTACATCCGATGAGGAAGCGAATGAACATATCACCGTCGAGCGTTTCGACCTCTCCGCTACAACCGGTTTTCACCGGCATCAGCAGGGATTCTACTGCGGCGATACCGTATATTTCACTCTTTCCGATCTGGGGGTACAGCGTTTCGGAGAGGAACTTGACGGAGTTTCTTTTGCCGAACTATACCAGGTGAAGATCGAACTCCCGGAACGGATCACCGACGGTTTTTACAACTTGTTCTGGGTGAACATGGGTCAGGAACCCGAAGATCTGTTTCTGCAGCGTAAACTCGGCAGACTCGATTCGGTCACCACCGGTGAGGCCATGCAAACCGAACTGCTCAGTCCGGCGCTTGTACGGCACCTGACTGAGTTCAATGTACTGCATACTATTCCGGTGGATGTGGAAGCCCGCACCTACACCTTGACTAATATCAATTCCGACTCACCGGTCAGCAGTTATCATCCGGTATTGATTACCGGGAAAGAATTTCCGGGTGTGGCATGCCTCGGCGATCTTCACGTGGCGTCACGGATATCACTGCTTGCGCAATCGAGAGCCCGGGTGATTGAGTCGACGGATCCGGAAATGGATCCGATCGGGACGATGGTGAGCGATCCGTTTCTTGCCACCTGCGATCTGCTGGCACAGGCCGGAGCCGACGATCAGATCGATATCGTACTGCTTACCGGAGATCTCATCGACTATATCAAATCGTATCTTCCGGCATCTCAGCAACCGTTACGTCAGGATGACTTTCTTGCCACCACCTTCACGACTCAGCCGCAGATCTGGAATACAATGGGTTTCAGAAGCAAAACACAGGCGCAGAACCACTATCATGACGGGGTCGATTTCATCAGTATTTATTCACTACTGGTACAGTTTTCACAGCGGTACCGAAAACCGTTTTACGTGGTGGCCGGCAACCACGATCCCTATTACTGGCCCTGGGGAACCTCTCCCCGTGTAGGCTGGGAAAATATCTGGTCCGGCGGGGGTGACGGTAGCACGGATTTGCGCATGGCGAATGAAAACGTGCCTGCCGATATGAACCTGACTTTTTATGAAGCTATTCTTGCCTACGGGGAAACCTACGGCGTAATTCTCGAAGCGGGTGGTATTGCCGGCGGTGATTCGAATTTCAAACCGGCAAAATTCGAACTTTTTTTCACTTTATTTACCCCGTTCATGAATTTCGCCTTGCAACTGCCCCGCTGGTCGCTTACCGGATTGTACTGGGGAAATGAGGAGGACCTCATTGATCCGCAATCGATTCCGAACGATATTCCCATTATTGGTCCCATCTGGGACGGTGATTCGCAGGGAATCGGTCACCTTCCGCGTTCGGATGAGGCGATTACCGATAGCCAGCTTGCACTGCTCAGGTTGGCGATCAGCCGGCCCGATGTCTGCAATTTGCTCATGACCCACTTCACGTTCGTCAGCTACAAGGAACCGCGCAGAATGGAGAACGATCAGGGGCAGCGCGGCAGTGTCGGTGATGTTGAATTCAACGGTGTCTGGGGTACCAACTGGGAAGCCGGCGAGTTTGACATGGGTACGTTCGAAACCAATCGTGATCCGGTTTACGGGCACATGCTTCTCAACAGTGAACCCGGGATAGACTATATTTTCACCGGTCATATGCACCGAAGAGGGTTGTATGATATCACTGAGATCGATACTTTCGGAGACGATTCGGTGAAAACACGTTTCTGGGACATCACCCAGCAGGACTTCAATCAGACTCACACCAACAGTGCCAGAATTTTTGTTCCGGACTCGGGCGGCAATATTCCGCGGTACAACCTTCGCGGGGAATTCAGCGGATGGGGAAGCGATGTTCCTTCCATGATAAAATTTGTTCTCGGCGGCAATGGAACACCGGTTACGGTCGACCATGTTCAGTCGATACAGCCGAAAGCCCGACCCCGTATCGCGGTGGCTCTTGACTATTTATATAATGTGGAGGGGGATGATTTCATCACCCTGTTTGAGTCGCTCCGGATGGATGAAGATGCTCTTTTCGATGCGTCACAACTTGATTTCGATCTGCGTTTCAGACATGAGAGTGATGAATTCGATTACCGTTGTCTGCGGATTGAAGAGGTGCGACTGTATACCTACATCGGCGATCTGTTTCATTGCGCGGCCGGTATACCGTTATCCGGAGCCGGAACCGATATCCGGATACGATTTACCTTTCCGTCAACAGTTCCACCCCGTACCTTCAAGCAGCAGGCACTTTCATATAACCGTCGCACCTTCATTTCGTTTAAATTCTCTCCACCTATCGATGCCGTGGGGCAGCGTGCGCTCGGGCATTATAACTTTGACAGCAGATACAACTACGAGGTGAATCTGTTTCATGAATGGTTGCTGAACCGGCACTTCTTCAGAATCGGAAGAATAAATCAGTCGACGGCTCTGGACGAGGCCCTTCGACGTCGCTCACCCGGTAATCAGTTGCCTGACTGGGGTTTCCGGCGTCAATTGTACGATGTGTGATAGGAACGAGACCTCATTACAGAGGGTGATGACGGTTGTCCGGGGAACCCGGAAGAAGGTCGCTCCATCCGGAGCGGCGCAATCACGGTAGTATCGGGGATCAGTAGAGCATGAGGGGGGCGGTCAAGGATTTTTTCCCACACCGTGCCTTGACGAGATACAATCCTGCAGGCAGACGCCTCCTGCCGGTACATCCGATATAGTTACATTGAAAGTATAACGGACACTTTCCGGAGAGACGCTTATACTGATACCGGTAGGTCGTTTATACGCAGTTCCACTGACAACACCTGTTGGCGATTTTTCCGTCAGCGATACTTAGTCAAGGTATAACGTCGTCGTATTTTTTCCGGTTTTCGGGATTACCGCAGTGGTTGCAGTCGGAATCGGGATTTTCCAGGTTTCTTTTCTTTCCGTATTCTTTTTTTTCGTGTAAAACGGTTTTTCAACGCTTCGTTCTTCACAAGTTCTTCCGGGTTTTCAAAGGTTAGCGGTGATAATGTCATACAATGCCAGTACAGGTACTCCTGTGCTCTTTTTTCGAGTGAACCGGCAGTCGGCATACGCACCGACATACCGCTGTGGAACATCGATCTTTCAGCGCAGTTATATACCGGGTCACGGCGATATCCGGGCGGGTAGGTAAATATCCGGTTTTCTACAATATATCTGACCGGCGGGTGACAAAGACGGGTGGTACGACGCAGGTGCATCGTGAATGATGGAATAGTGTCCGGCCGGGCAGGGCGATCATTTTGATGAACAAGCATATTCGTTGAAACGGTCATATTTTTGGTGATTTCGGGGTGGAAAACAGCATGCAGAAGATCGCCCTCCGGTGTTTTCGCCAAATCGATTCGCAGGTCGATCGGTGTGCCGGAGGAATCGGTATCAATGATTCCGGAGTACCGCCATCCGGTCGTGTCGGTTCGTACAAAGTGCAGCGATATGCCCGACAGCTGTGGAATTTCAATCAACAGATCTACACAGGAATCCGCTTCGACAGGGTCGAAACGATTGAGGCAGACACTCCAGGGGGCGGGTGAGAAATCCAGAACAATTTCCGGAGAACACTGGAAGGATTCATTCGGTGGTATGGTATTGTCCGGTTGTTGCGGCGATTGCGTGATAATTGCGGTACTGATGAGGAGTACGTTAAAAAACATGCCGGTTTCCGGAGTGGAAGTAGATTGTTCTGTTCAGGTGCCGGATATCGTTCAAATAATAGTGAATGTCAGGTATCCAGAAGTCAGAATCCGGAAGTCAGAATCGCAAGAAAAAACTCCATAATTTTCAGATTTTGTGTTTTTGCAAATGATCCATTTAAACAATAGAATATATCGTCAAAGAGATGGGAGCTCTGCAATGTGGTTCCCTATTCCACTCCTTTTGTCGGTGTCTGATATACTTCCCGCCGGGCGGGATGAATTCCGTTTCCTGAATAGCTATAGGCTTAAATAATATAACTCTCCAAAATAGAATGCATTGCAGAAACAGAAGAAATAGTTGATGTTTTTCGGCTACGGCTGTTTTTCCGGATTTTATCAAGCGATACAAAGAATTTGAGAGTAAAACCGTACACCAGTACCATGAAGAAACCGGGCTGTTCGGGAGTAACTGGGAAATTTCTATTCTTGCCAGGGGTAAAACCCGGTGAGAAATGGCTCCAGAAATATAATCATGCAATAGGGAGCTGAAAGAAAAGCGGGAGACGACTATTGTCTGCCGTGGTCAGTTGATGGTTATTCGTATGACTGTTGATCCATGGTCTGCAGGAAGGTACTGCACCGAATACACTCCGGGAACAATTCCCTCGAGCGACAGTAATGTCCCGGTTGTTCGACGAACCGTCCTTCCCCGCATATCGATAAGCGAGAGGGATCCGTTTGATGTGTGCCTGCTGTCGACAGAAACAATTTTTCCGTGTATTCGAATGTAATGAGATGATTCATTAGATGATCGGAAAGGCTTTTTCACCGCTATCGGTTCATTGATGAGCGGAGCGCATAGGGGGTTCACGTGGTCCACCTTCCAATCCACCGTCGATGTCCAGTCGTTGTCGAGCAGGCCTCCGGTATCTCCGCTATTGGGATTCAGTGCCCAGAAGGTCCATGAGCAGCCGATGGTTTTCATGTATTCGATGAATTTCTCAAACCATATACCTGCTTTCCCTTCGTAACTGTCCATGTTACTGATACCGAATTCACCGATCAGTATCGGAGCGATATTCTCCTTAACGATAAATCCGAAAGCGTCGTCCCAGATTTTCGTCATATTATCCGGAAAGCCGGATTCGAAAAACCATGGCTGCTGGTGCACTTCGGGACCGTATTCATGGGGTGAATAGACAAGTTTTTCCGGATGTGACAGTACAATCGGCTGTTTTTTCACCCCGCGCATGTTGCTGCCCCACCAGTACATGGTCGAACCGTACTGCTCAACACCTTCAATAATGATAAGGACATCGGGATTGACCGCGAGGATCGCATTGCCGCATTTCTGCGCCGCGGTGTTCCAGTCAGTAGCGATATTTCCGGTACCCCATGTCGCTCCACCACTGGTGGTTTTCCCGTGCGGTTCATTTTCGAGATCAAAACCGATGACCGTCGGATTGTTTTTGTATCGCTGTGCAAGCATGACCCAGTCGTCAATCCATTGCTGCTCGGATGTTTTATCGGTGTACCATACCAGTTCATTCATATAGCCGTCATGTTCACGGGAGTGATTGTCCAGGACTACCGTCAGACCGAGAACACCCGCATAGCGGATGATTTCATCGAGCATTTGCAGGGGAGTACATCCGGTCAGTTCAACGTTGAATTGAGTTTTGTCACGAGGGAAGAAAGGGTCTTCACCGAAAAAGTTCGGTTCACCCGGAGTGGCGTCGTCGCGGAGCATATCATTCGAATAAGGGATGCGGATGCAGTTGAATCCCATCTGTGCGATCTGATTGAGAATGCCATGGTAATCCCTCGCCCATAATCCGTGCGGAAACATGTTGGTTGTTTCAAACCCGAACCAGTTGACCCCGGTAAGTCTGACAACTTCTCCCTTATCGTTATAAAGATTTGATCCCTTTGCGGTCAGATAGGAGGCGGAGACGGATGGCGGGAAAAAAAACAGTAATGACAGCAGAAGGAGTATCCGTTGCACTACCTCGAGTATCGTTTTTTTTCTGTTCACCGGTACCATCAACGACCTGCACGTCTATCCTGAAAATGTTCTATGTGTATGGCATATAAGATGATGAGGCAGGGGAGCGCCCATGAATACGCTCACTGTTGATTAGTGGAAAGCAGCTGCCATTACGTTCGAATGAGCGCGGCTGGCGGAAGGAACGGGGGTTTCGGGATCAATTGGTTTACACAAGGAAGTACAAATCCGCCGATATGCCGAAAAACCCGCAGGAGGGCTGTTTTTTGACATAAACACATTACAGAGGTATTTTAAAAGTATCTATACAATGTATCAGAAAAATAAAAAGTTGCAGTTATGGTCAGCGGTTACTTTATAACAGGAATTACCACCGGAAATCTCATCAGACTCGTAAAACGTAACGGTATCGGGTTGCATCCCCGATATATTGGGCGTTTTTTTATTCTTCTTCTCTATTCCCTCGGTACGTCGATCCTGCAGCTCGTGGAAAAACTGCTGTATTCGGATACAATCGATAAAACACGATGTCCTCAGAATCCCATATTCATTATCGGCCACTGGCGGTCGGGTACTACGTTTCTGCATCAGATATTCAATGCGCTTCCGGGGTTCAAAACACCTACGATGCTTGAAATCGGTACTCCGGAGAGTTTTCTGGTTTCCAAAAAAGTTCTTTCACCGATTATCAAAAAACTGCTTCCCTCAAAGCGAAGTACCGATAACATTTCGTTGAATCTCGATGAACCGCAGGAAGATGAATTTGCTCTTTTTCGCGCAACCACGCACTCTCCGGTTGAAAAACTGGTATTCCCTGAGAAAGATGGTTTTTTTCTGGACCGGAAATGTGACTTCATGCCGCCCGACACGACACATGCAACATGGAAATCGACACTGATTACTTTCTGCAAGAAACTTTCACTTCACGGCAACGGGAGGATTGTACTTAAAAATCCTTTTCATTCCACCCGGATTAGGCTGCTGAAAAAGATTTTCCCCAAGGCAAAGTTCATTCATATCTACCGTAATCCCACTAAAGTGATTCCTTCGACGATCAGAATGTGGAAAATTGAAGGAATGCACAACTGTCTGCGCGAAGGGAAAACCGCACCGAGTCTTGAAAATGCCATTTCCGTATACGATACGATGTTATCGAAAATTAAAAATGATCTGCAACAGCTCCCGGAGCAGGACTACTGCACCATTCGTTTTGAAGATCTGAGGACCGATCCGGTGTCCACCTTGTGCGATGCGCTGTCATCGATTGAAATCAATCTGAATCAGGAACAATTGCAGCATCTGAGTGAATTCACCGAGTCGGTAAAAAATTATCGGCAGAACAAGTATACCCTCTCGGACGAACAGATCGAATATATCAAATCGAAGCTGCAGCACCACATGTCCTGTTATGCGTAAAACCGGGTGCCCGCCGGTAGTTCAACCGCGGCGTCCGGTACCTCCGGTACCGCGTAAACGGTTGATGCCGCTCTGCTCCGTGCTCTTTTTTCTGCTGTCGGTGCCACCGATACGTGGATATCCGCAGGGAAATTCTGACTGTTCTCATCAGCAGCACAAACATGCATCGAAAATCGAGGCGTGGTCTTTGTGCTCGAGAGTAACGAACGGTTCCGGAAAGGAACTTTACTGTGCGCTGTTTTTTCTTTCCGGAAAGCTGCTGCTGCTTTCCGGAAACTTTGTGCACTACAGTCTTCTTGAACTGCCGGCGACTTCCTATACGCATGAGAGTTGTACCGCCGTTCCCCCGTTTAAAAAGGTTCGTCACAACCGCTCGTCGCTCGATGAATACATTGGTGGTCATTCCCTGCGGAGAACGTCTGAATCGGATGGGCTCACTATGCAGACTGATTTCAGTAAGCTGCATGCGACTTTCCATAGTGTCCCTGAAAAAAACTGCATTTTTTTCAGGGATGTCATCGGCGGAAACTTTGATAAGAGAAAATTCGACTGGTATTTACAGCCGCGATGCAGTGTTACCGTCTGTTTGTCCGAAAACAAGGCGGATACGCTCTTCGGCAACGGTCATTTTCAGCAGTTCTGGGGTGATAACGGTGAGGCGAACTGCGACTGGATCGTTCTGCACCTGCAATCCGGATATGATATGGTCATCGCCCGGTTTCCGGAAGATAAAAAAAAGCGTGCCTGGTTGCCGGGTGACTATATACTGCTGAGCGGAGCGGACGGCGAGACACGGAAAATAACCGGGTTCAGCATGTCGGTCACCGACTGGTGGAAGAGTGTCGAAACAAAGAAAAAATATCCTCTTACCTACGCCGTTACCGCTTCACAACAGAATATCGCGCTTACGGTAAAAGCGTTGAAACCGGATCAGAAAAAAAACATCGCCGGAAAAGAATTCTGGTACGGTTTCGGATCGGTAACCGGAAGCATCGATGGGGCAGACCAGCGGGGGTGGGCGTACCTCGCTCCATTGGGCGTATCTGAATAACCGTCAGTCATCGTCTTCACTCTCAGATTCCACTGCATTTACCGCATAATCATAGATCGTCTGATGACGCATTACCTGAAATCCGATAATCGCCGAAAATCCCGCCGGGAAACTGTACTGCAGACCGAAAAGCTCGGTGGTCATGACCGCCGCCGCAAGAGGAATATTCATGCTGCTTGCAAGCATCGCACTGAAACCGACTGCGATGAACGCGTGATACGAGGCGCTGCCGCATTCAATTCCGAGCAGTCGGGCCATCGCGGCGCCGAGCAGCATGCCGGTGATGACGGCGGGTCCGGTGAATCCTGCACTCATTCCGCTGCCGACCGTTATACAATTGCACAGGGCTTTGAGCAGGGCCATGATGAGAAGTACGGGAGCGATGTACGCAAATGACACCGGTATGCGTCCGAAGAGTACCGCGGAATCGTTGCTGAATATCGCCTGAATGATATTCGTGCTCGTACCGAGGAGTTCCGGGTTGACTGCCCACGCAATAAGCGCCGCGATGGAGGAACCGACGGTCACTTTGAAGAGCATGTTCCCTTCTGTTCTTCTGAAGAGTTTCGCGATACGCGTATACAGAAGCGTGTAACCGCCTCCGAACAAACCGGCAATAATTGAAAACAGTACCAGATAACCGATCAGCGAGAGTTCCATGAAACTGTCGACAGCATCGAACACATAAAAACTCTCCCAGCCGACTGATTTACAGACAAAAACAGCGGTCGAGCTTGCCAGAATGGCGGGAAACAGATCCCGGTATCCCATTTTCGCTTTCTGTATTATTTCAACCGCGAAGATCCCGCCACCGATCGATGAATGAAACACCGCGCCGATCACCGCGGCGAGACCACAGATTGACGCAGTGCGCTGATCGTCGTCGGTGACATACGAACGGTCGTGAATGAGTAAACCGCTTACGGATGACATGACGCCGGCGGCGACCCTGCCTAACGGGCCGACAATACCGCCGTTGCCCATGGTCATAAGCGTGGACAGCGCCGCCAGTAATTTGTAGAAGGTGACGGAAAACGGCAGTTTTCCGGAATGAAACCGTAATGCGGCGATATAGGAGGGAAGGCCTTCTCCGGCGGCACGACGTTCAATACGGTAGATAAAGCTTCCCGCAAAAACGGCGCCGACCACGGGCCAGACGATTACCGGCGGCGACAGTGACGCGAGCAGTTGAGTAGTCGATGAACAGGCAATTGAAAAGTAATGCACCAGAATACTGCCGAACAATCCCGCGGTAATGGCACTTATTGTCCATTTGGCAAGAAACCGGTATGAAATACGATCCTGTTCAGGGATTCTTTTAATAAGATGCGACAGCATTTTTATTTTTCGTGAAGAACCGGAATGCCACCTGTTTTCTGAGAGTATATAATGAAGGGTGCTGATTTGACAGGAAAATGTGGGTGTCTGATGAGCAGTCGGGATTTCGAATCCAGAATTCGGATGGCGGGAAGGATAACGGAGCAGTTACGGTTACTGATTATTTATTGTCAGCTGACACCGATTCTGCCGCAGTATCGTACCACGGGACACCCGTCACATTGCGGCCGTACCGGTTTGCAGAGGTGTTGACCGAAAGAAACGAAGTATGAGTTGAAGGTCGTCCAGTATTTTTGAGGCAGGTGTTGCCGCAGCTCCATTTCGGTTGCAAAGGGCGTGGATGTCGTGAGGTAGCCGAGCCGGTTGAAGATCCGGTGCACATGAATGTCGACGCACACCGCAAGCTTGTCGAACGCGACCGCGACCACGAGGTTGGCGGTTTTTCGCCCGACACCGGGAAGCTCACAGAGCTCCTCCACGGTCTGGGGAATTTCGTCATTGAAACGGTCGCGCAGGACGGACGGAAGTTCCTTGAGGTGACGCGCCTTATCGTGGTAAAATCCCACGGGGTAAATGAGCTTTTCGATTGCATCGACAGCTAAACGGTCGAGATCAGCGGGGGTGGATATTTTTTTAAACAGTCGTTCCGCGGCGGCTGCAGTGGTCTGGTCTTTTGTCCGGGCGCTGAGAATGGTGGTGATGAGTACCTTGAACGGATCGTTGGTCTGGAGTTCAATCAGCTCAACCACCGGCATGCGGTGCTTATGAAACTCCTTTTCAAGCAAGCGGTACACTTTGGCGATATCGGTACTGTAGTGCTCCATTGACGTTTACCGTTTAACATTCCGCAGGAGTGCAAAAGAGAGTTCAAGCCGGTTGGAAACCCAGAAGAGCGGACGGTTTTCCTTTCGTGATGTCGGGTCGATATCCGTTAATGAGACCCCGTTGTTATCTTCAAGAAAATAGCCGTAGCCGAGAACACTGTACCAGATACCGAAGTCGGTGGCACTCCGGGCGTTCAGCCGCTTGAGCATAGAAATGCCGAGACGTATTCCCGCCGCACCGCCACGCATAAATCGGACCGATGGCTTGGAAATTCGTCTGCTGATGGCAGTGAAACGGGTATCACCGGTTGAGGTGGCCGATCGGCGAATACGTACCGCAACAAGCGGGGCGATATCGAGTCCGGCGGTAAAAAAACTTCGTTCCATACCCTCGATCGAAAAGTATTCGTCAGGGATGGTATGACCCCACTGAAAAGACAGCATCGCGGCGTAAACATTGACGGATTCCTTGAAGTCGGTTTTTCTCCCGAGTGTATCCCCGATTGCCGAAACCGTTCCGGTGAAAACCTTTCGCATCCACGAACCGGAAAGTGAAAGGGACAGTTTCCGCTCGTCACGAATCGATACCAGAGAAAGAATCGCGGGGAAACTCATGGTGTATATCACGGGGGCTTCCTTTACAGAAAAAGAAAGAAGCGCGGTATCGGCCGCTTCGATGTCCCGCTCTGTTGAATCGAACGGAACAATGAACGACGTATCCGAAAGGCCGAGATGGCTCAGTGAGTCGGGAAGCGAATTTTCCCAGAGTGAAAAGAGTTCGAACCCTCCGAGAGACCAGCCGATTCCTGCGGAGAAATAGATACCATTTGACAATCCCGCAGTATCAGTCTGCAGATCGCCCGGCGTGGCGCTTCGTACGGCGGTGTCTGCTGCAACCGGCTGCTGTTTGAACCCGAGAGTGCTGCTGTCGGTAACGGCGGTGGATGTATCGATCAGTGAGTCTCCGCCCGGTTCCGCCTCCATAGAAGAGAGTGAACCGAGCGCATCGGTTGCGGTACCGGTTTCACTCGAATCCATTCCGGATTCAGCCGTATCGGCTGCCGCAGGTACCGTTACGGCCATTGTCGTGTCGGAGGAAACATCTTCCGACGCTTCCTCGGCGAAAAGAACGGGGCACGAAAGCAGCAGCGGAAGAATCACTCCGTACCGAAGATAAGCGAGTTTGTACTGTTTTTGCATGTTACCGGTACCTTGACGGAAATTTCCGTATATTGTTGACGTTTTCAGAATTGTTGGCAACAGGAGTGGTTACAACAGAGTCGGGGTTGTCCGCGGAATTGAAAATTGCCGGAATATAAGACGATCCATATTTCGAGTAGACGTTACGATTAATTCTGCTTCTGTAAGGTAGAACAGCCCTTTGTTTCGGTCCCCATTCCCGATGCGGGACACCCCCGCTAAGGGTAACAATTTCTGCGTCCCCCGAAGAGGGAAACTTTATTGATGAATAGATAAACGAAAACAGGAAACTTTCGATTGCTGCAATGGACGGCATACTTGACAATCCCCTCTTCGGGGGATGCTGAAACGGTGCAATGCAGTGGGGACGTCCCGGGAAAACTGAACCGGGGAATTCAACGGTTCCTGATTCTGTCAAAATAGAATCATGTAATGAAACTGAATAAAAGCAGGATGGTAATAAAAAACAACACCCACGAGCGGTTTCAATTGACGAGAACTTCATTCTCATTTCGCGACCTCGATCGCGATAAGCGTATAGTCATCATCATACCGGTAGGCGCTCAGTTTGCTGCGTATGCTGCTCAGAAGTTTGCTGAAGGGAATCGATTTGCACGATGCGAGCAGTTCCACGAAGTCATCGTAGCCGAGCATGCCTTCGCCGCCCTCTCCGGCGGGACGGTCCACTTCATAGATCCCATCGGTAAACAGATAAATACGGTCGCCTTTTTCAAACGAGGCGGTCGCCTGTTCGAAAACGCTGTTCGCGAGAATACCGATGAAGGTTCCGGTGGTGGTGAGCTGCCGTATGGTACCGTCTTTCTTGATAAGGACCGGCATGGGATGGCCCGCCCGGCAGAAGGTTATGGTATTGTCATCGAAGTTGAAGATCCCCCAGAAACAGGTGATATAATGGCCGGTATGAACGTTGTTGATGAGATCTTCGTTGACACGGGAAATGAGATCGGCAACCGGCAGTTCCGTTTTCCCGTGATTGTAGAGCGACATTTTCGAGATCGTCCCGACGAATGCCGCCGAGAGTCCGTGCCCGGATGCATCGCCGATAAACACCCCGAGATGACCCGATGGATAACGGATGAAGTCGTAGACGTCGCCGCCGACATCGGCGACCGGATGGTAGGTATGATCGATTTTAAGGTGTGAAATCGTGGGGGCGGCGGTCGGCAGAAGGCCCTGTTGAATGTTGCGCGCGAGCTGCAGTTCGTCGCGAATATTTTGCTGCGCTTCCCGAAGGTGTTTCATGGTGTGAGCGAGCGACCGGTTTTTCGTCTCCAGATCATTCTTGAGTTTTTCGAGAAGCGTTATATCACGCAGATGCTCCGTGATACCGAATGCGTTATTATCCGAAGTAAGGTTGAAAGGGGAGAATGAAATCGAAAGTACCTTCCCGCCGTCGGGATGCTCGGTTCTCGCAAGGGTGAGCGGTTTCTGCTCCGAGATCGCTTTCCGCAGCAGACAGTCTTTACAGGGTGAGGTTCTTCCGCGCAGGAGCTCATGACATTTCGTGCCGATGATCTCGGGGAACGAACGGTTTACCAGTTCCATATACGCACGGTTGGCGCGCTGAACGATGAAATCGCTGCTGATTACGACAAGCGGATCACTGATACCATCGAACATGTCCTGCAGACCGATTTTACTACGATAGATCAGATGTACCGGAAACCGGCGGTAGAAGAGTATGAAAAGAGATATGAAAAGCAGACCTGCCGAAATGGTAAGAAGCAGCAGGGGATTCATAACGGATTACTTTCCACCTGTCGCGCCGAGACGCTCTTCCGGAGCGCTCCGACGAAGGTAGTTCGGATGGATGTCAACCGGTTTGCACCAGACATCGGGGGAAGCGGTCATTTCCGCACCCAGGGAGGCGCAAATCAGTCCGCGCTGGAGCGGATTGTTCTCCACCGGCAGAACGGTGCAGTAATCGGGAATATTCGAGAACACCGTACTTTTCCGGTAGCCGACGGTATCCGTAACAACGATGTCGGATTCGACAAGTGCGTCGTAAAACCGAGATGACGGAGAAACGGCATCGTCGGACAGGCGGTTGAACCGGCGATGACCAACGGTGAAGGCGGCCCAGAAAACATCGTTGTTGCGGGCGTCGATCGCGGCGATGATTCTTCCCGCATGGTGAATCGCGGTGTGGGCGAGAATATGCAGTGACGATACGGGAAGTACCGGCACCGGGTTACCGATGCAGAAACCTTTGACAAAGGCAATGCCTATCCGCAGACCGGTAAAGCTGCCGGGACCGGTGGCCACGGCGATACGTTCAACCGTTTCGGGAGAGAATCCGTTCGCGCCGAGCATCATCCCGATGACCGGAGCGATATGTTCCGCGTGTGAATTGCCGATATACCGGGAATAGGAGGCGGCGGGGCTGTCCTCGTTGTAAATGCCGACCGAGAGATCGGTGGAAGAGGTGTCGATGCCGAGGACGACACTCATGGAAGCTCCGTCGTATTCCGTCGCAGCGCCTGACGGATGAGCAGATCGAGCAGACCGGGGAAGGTACCCCCGGTCGCCTTGAACGATTTCGGTATGAGCGAGTTGGCGGTAAGGCCCGGCAGGGTATTGATTTCCAGGACATGCAACCGGTCGTCGTTCAGAATCATGTCGGTGCGAGAGATACCGCGGCATTCAATGGCGCGATGGGCCGTTACCGCGGCTTCCTGAATGCGTGCAAGCAGCTCCGGAGGACGTGGTGCCGGAACGATTTCTTCGGAAGCGCTGGTGGTATACTTGGCCGTATAATCAAAAAAAGATGATTTTGGTCGGATTTCAACGGGAGGGAGTGCGAACGGGGTACCGGTTTCATCTTCAAGTACCCCGCAGGTGAACTCAGGTCCCTCGACGAGCGGTTCGACCAGGATCTCGGTTGCATAACGGGAATATTCATCAAGCAGCGAGGAAAGCTCCTCCCTGGTAGCCGCTCGTCCGAGCAGTTTACTCGATCCCGATTGCGGACATTTTACAAAGCAGGGAATACCGAGCGTACCGATAATTGAATCGACCGTGGCTTCCGGGTGTGCCGGACCGAACACTATATGCCGCGGCGTGGTGAGACCGTTCCGTACGAAAAGAGTCTTGCTGGTAATCTTGTTCATGGCAACCGCGCTGGCATAGACACCTGAACCGTTATAGGGAATACCGATGCTTTCGAGATACCCCTGTATAACGCCATCTTCACCGAACGATCCATGCAATGCGAGAAATGCGGCATCACATCCTTCCCAGACCGCTTCGGCAGCGGACAGTGCATACGGGCCCTTGAGCAGAGAAGATGCGACCGGAGCACGAAGATCATCGATTTCCGGGAGCCGTTCAGCGGAAAGGTCAGCGTAGTAGAACTGTTTCTCGCGGGTGATGACCACGGCTCTGACGGCGTATGCTTCCTTATCGAGGTGTCGGAGCACTTCGAGACCGGAGTTCAGCGACACTTCATGTTCAGCCGACGGGCCGCCGATGAGCACATTGATTCGTTTTTTCATTATGCCTTGCCTGAAAGTTTTTTACTGATGACTTCAACAATCCGTGTCGATGCCACGCGGTACTGTTCCCTGCTGTCGCGTTCACGGATCGTTACCGTATCGTCGGAGAGCGTCTGCGTGTCGATCGTGATGCAGAACGGCGTTCCGGCTTCATCCTGACGTGCATAGCGGC
The DNA here is from genome assembly GCA_016930275.1 of Chitinispirillaceae bacterium. Lineage (GTDB taxonomy): Bacteria > Fibrobacterota > Chitinivibrionia > Chitinivibrionales > Chitinispirillaceae > JAFGNB01. The sequence continues at coordinate 14,854 of JAFGHA010000019.1, read as the reverse complement.
GACCGATGGCGGCCGTCTGGTCGAAAAATGATTTGATCGAATTGTCGAGCAGGTCGCGGTAAATGTTCTCCGCCTTTTCCGGCATACCGTCTTTCTTGACGAGAGGGAGAACGGCGGCCTTGATCGGCGCGAGCGACGGATGAAACCGCAGTACGGTACGTGCCTCCTTTCCTTCACCTTCAACGTCGTAGGCATCGACGAGAAAGGCGAGTGTGGCACGATCGGCGCCGGCGGCCGGTTCGATCACGTACGGGAAATAGTGGCTGTTCGATTCGTTGTCGAAGTAGGCCAGACTCTTTCCGCTGGCTTCGCTGTGTTTTTTGAGATCGAAATCGGTACGGTTGGCGATACCCTCGAGTTCGCTCCAGCCGAAGGGAAATTTGTACTCGACATCCGCGCATCCCTTGGCGTAGTGCGCCAGCTCGTCGGTGGCATGTTCGCGCATCCTGAGGTTTTCCTCTTTAATGCCGTATTCAATGTACCAGGAGCGGCGCTGTTCTTTCCAGTAATCGTACCAGTAGGCGTCGTTGTCGGGAGGTACGAAAAATTCCATCTCCATCTGTTCGAATTCCCGGGTCCGATAGGTGAAGTTTCCGGGAGTGATCTCGTTACGGAAGCTTTTCCCGACCTGGGCGATACCGAACGGCGGTTTGAGACGGGCGGCCTGCTGCACGTTGAGAAAATTGACGAATATCCCCTGCGCCGTTTCGGGGCGCATGAAGACGGTCGCCGACTGGTCTTCCACCGGTCCCATGAAGGTTTTGAACATGAGATTGAATTTGCGGACGTCGGTAAGTTCACCGCCGCAGGAGGGACATTTGTCAAGGTTTTCGAGATGGTCGGCGCGGAAGCGGCTCTTGCACTGCTTGCAGTCGACCAGCGGGTCGGTAAATCCGCTGAGATGACCGGACGCTTCCCATACTTTCGGATGCATCAGTATCGACGCGTCGAGACCGACGATGTCGCGGCGGTTGGTGACCATCGACCGCCACCACGCATCCTTGACGTTGCGTTTGAGTTCGACGCCGAGTGGGCCGTAGTCCCAGCAGCTGTTGAGGCCGCCGTAAATTTCGCTCGATTGAAAAATGAAGCCCCTGCGTTTGCAAAGACTGACAATGGTACTCATGAGATCGGGGGCTTTAGCAGCCATTCACTTCCTCCGTGTAAAGATATGGTTGAGATTGTTGTTGCCTGATGAAATCTGTAGGTTGATGAAAGAATAATTCAAAGTGTAAACACCTTACTTTTCGTTGCTCTTGCCCCCACCCTTGTTTCTCCCCCGCTTACGGTGGAGGGGAGAGGTCAGATGATTCCCGCCTTCTTCAGATTGTTCAACATGCGGTCCTTGACTGCTGCCGAGGTGTCGATTTCAAATTCTTTTCCGGTGATCATTTCGTAGAGCCGGATATAGCGCGATGAAAGCTCGACGATCAGATCGTCGGGAGCTTTCGGGAGTTCCGGATCGTTGTACGGATCGCAGTGATCCCGGAACCAGAGCCGCAGAAACTCCTTGTCGATATTCTCGGGTTCTTTACCCTCAACGAACCGTTCACGGTACGTATCGGCAATCCAGTAGCGGGAAGAATCGGGAGTGTGGATTTCATCGATCAGCATAATCTCCCCGTTTTCATCAACACCGAGTTCGTATTTGGTATCCACCAGTATCAGTCCGTTAAGCGCCGCGATTTCGGTTCCCCTCTCGAACAGGTTGAAAACGATCGACGTGCATTTTTCCCATGTTTCTTTATCGATGATTCCACGATCGACGATTTCGGCCGCCGAGATCGATTCATCGTGTTCGTCGGATTTGGTCGTGGGGGTGAGAATAGGGTGCTCGAACCGCTGATTTTTCACCATTCCCTCGGGGAGTTCATTGCCGCATATCGTTCGGATCCCCTTGTTGTACTGCGTCCATGCCGACGTGTCGGTCGATCCGGTGAGGTACCCGCGCATCACGAATTCGATCGGGAGCACCGAGCATTTTTTCGCGAGTGTGACATTGGGATCGGGAAGACTGATAACATGATTCGCGACAAGGTCTCTGGTCGCCTCGAACCAGAACGCGCTCACCTGATTGAGCACCTGCCCCTTGAAGGGTATCGCCGCGAGAATCCGGTCAAAAGCGCTCTGGCGGTCGGTGGTGATCAGCAGCAACCGGTCGCCGAGATCGTAGGAATCTCGTACCTTGCCTCTACGTTTGCCGGAAAGCGGCAGAAAGGAGGTGTCGTCGAGACAATTGGCCAGATTGGCGGTAATGGTATCGTTGTCGATCATGGAAACTCCGTGGGAGGTATAAATAATATGGTAAACAGTGGTTCTTAAAATAATATGTGGCGGGTGGTGAATGAGGGAGGGATGTGGTGAGTATTGAATAGTGAGGTGGATCCGGTGGTTGCGATATTGTTTGTAAGGGAAAACGTGAATAATTAAATGAAAGCTGTATTCCACATTCCCTTTAGCCAGTTCCCGCACTGGCAGGCGGGTTCCTTTTTGCTGGCCCAAAAAGGAACGAAAAAGGGCCTTTGGCAAATTACGTTTCGCTGACACTCCTACGGCCGGGAGCCTCAAAAACTCGGGCAGAAAAACACCTGCCCTCAGACAGATGAGGCTCTGATCCGGCTTCCGGAGTGAGCTGCACCGGTATTGCCGAAGAGCCCTCAATTTCTCCGCCACTGAAGTGGCTCTTAAGTTTACCGTAACCTGAAAATGAAAAAAAGAAGAAATGAATCCTTTTCCCCCCTTCACCGGAGCGAAAGCGTCTACAATAGAAACAATGCTGAAAGTATTGGATTCTTTACGCTTATAGAACGGAGTGACATTAGGCGGATGTGCGGGCGGCACAGGATTCCAAAGGATATTTTTCACTCCGTTTCATAAGCGTGTGGTGTCCAGTGCTTTGCACTGTTTTCATTATACCGCTTTGGCTGCTGAATATCCTTTGGTCGGGGCGTGGGTGGCGACCCACCCACTCCTGGGTAATCCGAATACCGTAGGAACGCAGATAACATCCTCCAAACGGCATGCACCGGAATATCGTAATGAAATACATCTCAAATGTTCATAGAAATGGTTGGTTTTATGAGAGGAAAATGTAATCGTGGATAATAGAGTCTGCATTGTGTTGCGTTCAGAGGGATGGGCTATATAGATTGTATAGGTAGTCCGTTTTGCCGGTTCAAATTCAGGAAATGCCAGATCGATATTCTACCCGTGGAAAACCATTGTGAGTTGTTATGGGAACCGGAGTAACGCAGGATCAATCATTGAGGTTCAGTCTGTGGTTGTATATTGGATAAAGAATAAATTTTAACGGGAGTTTGGTCGATTATGATGAGGTCGATCTTTTAACCCGTTGCAACACTCTTGAGGTGTATTAAAGGAAGGGCGCAAAGTAAATGAAAATGGTTATAGCTTTTGGATTATGCGGTACCGTTTTATTGGTGTTCGGATGTGTGGATCCTGGCAATGTTACCCCACCTTCAAATAAAACATTATCAAGCAGAATTCAATTCGCTGACATTGAAAAGGCAAAGACACTCCTAACTACAAAGGACGACTTTACCGATAGGTGGAGTCAATTCGATATCGATGCGCGATTAAAAAAAACAATGGGACAGAAGATGAACTATTCACCTTTATAGCATCACAAGCCGAAGAATGGACGGATTACGAAAAAGTTGCATTATCTTCAACTATTCTCGATATTGATACGCTCATTATGCAGAACGGATTCTCGATCAATTTTCCAGATACTATCTTTTTCGTTAAGACCACAACAGAAGAGGAAGGTGGAGCGGCAGCCTATACACGAGAGAATTATATCGTTTTAGGAGGGGGTGTAGCATCGCCACAGATTATTCTCCACGAGTTATTCCATATCATAAGCCGTTATGATACCGATTTTAAAAGGGAAATGTATAAAATAATTGGATTTACAATCATAAAAGAATTACCTTTCCCGGACGGAATTAGAAAAATTACGAATCCTGATTCACCGAAGGATGACAGCTATATTACTTTACTTAAGGATAGCTCGGAAATCGACTGTATGATGATTTTATACTCTCCCATTGAGTATGCTGGGGGATCGTTCTTTGAGTATCTTACCTGCGGCTTTTTAAGATTGACAGGAACATCTGTTAAAGAAGTAGAATACAGCAACAACAAACCGGTTATTTTTAGCAGCAGAGAAATTTCGAATTTTCTTGAACAAATCGGAGAAAATACGGCTTATACCATCCAACCCGAAGAAATCCTTGCAGAAAACTTCATATTTGCGATCGAAAATAAAAAAGGGCTGCCCTCACAATGGGTTGTCGATAAAATGCAAGACCAATTACGAAAATAAAATGACATACTGATCCGTGGCAAATGGAATACCGGCGAAAACAGAACAGACGACCGGAAAATACCATCGTTCAGATCAGTTTCCTGGTTTTTCTTTATCTGAGTGTTTTCTACTTTAAAAAATGGGGGTACTGGTTAACTTCGCTATATGCTGTTTTTGCAGTGATGGGTGCAATCGGTGCTGCGGGTATAGACGACAGCCCTTTTTACACAAGCAAACAGGCAGCTGTTTATGGACTCCTTATGCATTTTTCATTGTGCAGCTATTTGTTCTCACGAAAAGTCAGAAGTGCCTTTTTTCTGAGACCTGTTAAACCGATTGCATAGGGGAAAAAAATGTCGCCACGGACCGGACTTTCAAAGACCGTTACTCAGTTCCCGATAGTAATAATTCTCAAACGCGGTATCTTTCTCTGTTGCTGTATGGCCGGCTTTATCGGCGTGCTCACGTGTGGAACGGGTAGAAACAATCCTCTGGATTCCTTCCTTGATCCGTTCGGAAAACCGGTCATTGAGATTGTCAACCCGCATGACGGGGATACCATTATGGATACGCTCAGGATGCTTATAAAAGTCAAGGGATGGGATACTGCCAAGGAGCTTCGGGTAAAATTCATCGATCCCGCGGATACGAGCACGTCTTCGATGTATTACCTGGAATCCGGCAGCACAAAACCTGTCGCAGTTGTTGCCGATACAGCCTTTTTCGAGTTGAAGCGGGATATTATGTATGACCGGGCACAAAGACGGCTTGTGGCAAAGGTCCTGCAGCAGCAATCGTACCAGAACACTGGTGTACCGGAACCTGAACCACTGGCAGCGGAAAGTCTGACCGTCACCGTATGTCCGCTTGTATTGTCGGTGGACAACTGGACGCATGGAGAAGTGTATAAAATCGTTGAAGATTCGAGTGGCGTTGTCTGGCTCCTTACGGAAAAGGGGCTGTATTACTATAATGGTTTACGGTTCGGCTATGTTACAGAGCTTATTCCCGGAATGGCCGGGATTCGATCCAGAAAAATCGCAGTCGACCCGGAGGGCAATCTGTGGGTTGATAGTATAGGGGACTGGACATCGAATGGATGTCCTGCGAAGCTTATTGTCTGGAAAGGTGCGCAGAGGATCGCGACCTATCCTTTCCCGCTTATATATGATTGTATCGGTGATATGGGATTCGACCGGAATGGTTCTTTCCTTGCGATATCGCCCGACGGCTACTCCGGTTTTGTGACTTTCAAGGATGATTCCCTGGTACGAATTGAGATCGAACGCTGCAATGGCGCGAACCATGTCTATGGTGTATCCCGCCGCCGCATGTTGTTTGATAATCAGAACCGGTTATGGATTACCACAAACAGTGGCGTCGCGCTCATGTCCGGAGAAGGGTGCGACCATTTCGACACCTCGAATAACGACTGGCCGGTCGGTGGCGGCCATTGTATCGCATTGAGCCCCGACGGAAGGGTGTACGTGCAGTTTGACGAACACATCGCCTCGTATAACGCTGCGTGGCATACGGAAATCACGAAGCAAAGCGGCGAATACGAAGGTATGGATGTTGATGCGGACGGCAACCTGTGGGTACTTCAGTATTTCACCGGACCGATTGTGGTAAAGATCAGCGACGGGAAGGTGGTGAGGGGTTTCGGTCGGCATGATACCTACTCCGGTGACGTGCATGTGTGTAAAGATGGAACCGTGGTGGCAGGTGGTGCCAACGCCATCCTTTTTATTCGTGAAAAAGGATTCAGCCCCGATGCGCATTTGTAACAAACGGCACGCGGACCCTACTCCAGACGGTACCGGCGCATTCCTGTTTGTTTGGAGATCGGGGAGGTTGCTGCCGGCGGTGCTTCTGTTCTGTTTTCTTGCCGGTACGATTCTCACGTGTGATAACGGGGATGGACCGACGGATCCTTTGCGTAATGGTGATTATCCCATCGATAGCGGTCCGCGGGTACCGGGGGTGTCGGATAAAAGATTCTTCGGCTCGTGGACGAGATACGACACCATTAACGGGCAGGAAACCTTGATTTTCGGCACCGATTCTTCGGTGCGGATTGAAGAATTGAGTGATGATCCGAAATACGGCGGCGATCCGGTCGCGTACAGAACCGGATACTGGGCGGTTTCTCTGGATACATTGCTGCTTTCGTATGTCGAATTCCTGTATACCGGATTCGGATACCTGCCGGTCGATACGGTGAGGGAATGCGCATACAATTTCAGGATTACCGATGAGTACCATCTCGGTCTGAAGGTTGCTGATTCAGAGCTTAACGGATCGAATGAGTGGGTGTTTTACCAACCGGAAAGCGACCATCCGTATCAGGGGATGGTACGCGATTCAAGCCGTCTGAATGTTGTCGCGCTGGTCGATACGCTCTATTATCCGGATGATACCGCCCGGTTCGAAGCGTTCGTATTCGGCCCCGATACCACGGATATCCGCTATATCTGGAGTTCGCCGGAAGACGGTGTCAACGGGGTTGTTACCCGGAAAGGCTCCTACGCGAAGTATTTTCCACTGCAGCAGAGCCGCAGGCACGAGTGGTCTGTCAGGGCCGTCAACGGGCAGGGAGAGCAATCCGAACCGGACTACTTCACTTTCGATCTGCCGCAGTTCCCTCCTTACGTTCGAATGGAAGATATAACACTCATGTGCGGCGAACCGGTCAGAATTCCTGTCGAGGCGGGAGACATAAACGGTACTGTGGAGATGTACTATTGGCAGGTGCGCGACAACGGTTACGGAACAGGCTACAGAGATTCCTCCCCCGAACCGTTTGTAACGCTGGACGACACCTGTCAATTTTCCGGAAACATTCTCGTCACCGTGCGTGACAATCACGATTTACGGTCAACCGCTGAATTCAGGCTGAACGTGTATCCGACACTGACGATCGGTTCCGAACGCAATGAATCGCCCGTTGCGCTGTGTGAAACCCGGTCCGGTGACATTATCGTCGCGGGCACAAGCGCCAAAGAGGCTTCATTGACCAGTGCCGGTTATGTGGTGAAGGTCAGTCCTGAGGGAGCGTTCATGACAGCGGATACCTTCAGGGTGGGGCACTATCTGGGGGGATATGGATACAATCTCCCCAAGAGTATAATCGAAGGAGCGGATGACCGGATTATTGTTGTCGGTGCGCTCGATGACAGTTACTCTTTCACCGATTCGGGCTTTGTGGTTGCACTGGATGATGAACTCGATGTCGTCTGGGCGAAGAGCATACGTGACTCCGGTGCCAAGGGAGGGTTACTTTCGGCCGTGGTGATAGCGAATGACGGGACAATTCGTGCGGGGGGATACAGTTCGACTGATTCGTGTACCTCGGAAGAAACCGGTTCCGGTACGGTAACGTCCTGTCGATATATTTGGAATCCCTGCATTGCGGCTCTGGACATGAACGGCAATCTGCTATGGCAGACCACCTGCTACTCCTATACGATCGGCTACCGGCAGAATATGATTCAAACCCCCGATTGCGCCATATTCGCGTCGGACTCGTTGGTGATGAATATGGATCAGGAGGGAACGATTCTTGACACCTACACACTGAACAGCAGTGCCGTAACCATGGTGAATCTTCCCGATGGGAATCTGGCCTTCATGAACAGCGGCAACACGCAATCATCCCTTGAAATCCGGGAACGAGACGGACAACTCGTGAGCAGCGGTACGCTCGATATCAACCGCCCGCAGAATATGTGCTGTCTGGAAAACAATAATCTGGTGATTGTCGGGGATACGAAAATCAGCTGTGTCAGTCCCGATTGTGCCACGGTATGGACCAGAGAGTTCGATTTCGCACGTTTCACGGCTGCGGTCGGAGTAAGGAATGGCGGGGTAGTCGTTTTAGGTTCGACGAAAGAGTTCGGCTACGGTGGAGTGGATATCGTGTTGTTGAAATTTTCGTCCGACGGAACGAGAATATGGTAAGTGTCAACCCGTCCGTGAGGCTCGTAAAAATGCCCTCATCTTTCTTTTTCAGGGTCAGCGCAACAGATATATTACTTTCATTTCCGCGTCCCCGCAATGCTGTCTTGAGAATGACGTTACCGAGACGATCACCTGAATTTCATGATTCTGCTTTTGAAAGGAGTGGAGCGATGGAGTGGATCAATCAGTTTGTATGGTATTCTGAAACCGTACTTCTTGTCGTTACCCTTGTCTTTACGGCCCAATGGAAGAAAAAAACAGGCCAACCGCTTCTGGTTGCCGCACTTGCCTGTATTCTTGCAACCCATGTTTTTCTGCATGTAAGGTACTGGCTTATCAAGGCAAAAGTTATGGACTGGAGTTCGCCTCCCGGACTGGGCATGTCGATAGTCGCCACTGCGGCGGGGATGGCGTTTAACATTCTGCTGCTCCTGTATGTTCTCAGGATTTTTCAGGAAAAAAGCGGTACCGTTGACAAAGATACCGTTGCCCCGGCTGACGTTGGGTCGTCGTCGATAAGCAGTCCCGAAATGACGATCGGGAGGGCGTTGTTCTCTTTTGACGGCCGCATGTGTCGGGCGGACTACTGGCTGAAAGGCGTTTTACCGATGCTGCCGTTCGGACTGCTGAACAATATCCTCTTCTACGTCGTTCACACGAATGAAGCAATGGCTTTCGCGGCAGTAATCGGTGTTCTTTCATTATGGCCGGGACTTGCGCTGATTGTAAAGCGTCTTCATGATCGCAATCACTCGGGGTGGTATGCGCTGATGATGCTCATTCCGATTGTTGGCCCGTTTATCATCATGATTGAGGTGGCATTTCTGCGTGGTACCGTCGGTCCGAACCGTTTCGGAGGTGACCTGATCAAAGACTCGCAGCCATGAAGAAACAACCAGCGATAATGCACCTGCCGATTCTCCTCTCGCTTCTCCTCGTTCCGTTTGTATCGAACGGACAGGCACTACCGGAAAAAAAACCTTACATCACCACTAAACGCAAAATAATGATGGATCTCACCGATGCGGGGCTGAGTTTAAAAAACGGTTTGTATATAAGAATCTTCAAACATGACCGGGTACTGCAGATTTTCGTCGAAAAAGACGGTACCTACCGTTTATTCAAGGTATATCCGATCTGCAGATACTCAGGTGATCTTGGCCCCAAAAAAAAGCAGGGCGACCGACAGGCTCCCGAGGGGTATTACAGCATCATGAAACATCATTTGAATCCGAACAGTGATTTCTACAAGGCGGTAAACGTCGGTTACCCGAACGAATACGATCGAAGTCACCACTACACCGGCAGTGCGATCATGATTCATGGCGGATGTAGTTCAATCGGCTGTTTCGCGATGTCGGACTCGATAATGATGGAATTGTATTTCATCGTTGCCGCCGGTTTACAGCATCAGAAGGTTATTCCCGTTCACATATTTCCTTTCGATATGTCCGATCGGAATATGGAAAAGTTTATGAATATGAAGGAAGATAATGATATAACAAACACGATCAATTCATTGCCCGGAAAAGAAATCGGGTACAAATATGCCGATTGCATCGGCTTATGGAAAACGCTTAAAGAGGGGTTTGACTATTTTGAGAAAAATAGAATTCCTCCAAAAGTGAATGTGGTTAATGGTAACTACGTTATTGCGCGGTTGCGGGAGAAGGCGGATGAGTGATAAACGGGATGACCGGTTCGATAACCTGGTCGGTGACGATTCCGCACTGATCATGCAGGAGCAACGGAACAGAACAGCGAAGACCGTTGCCGTGCTGTGTTTTTTTTCGATTCCCGTCATCTTTACTATTCTGTATTTCCTGTTTCAACTCGGTTTTCTTATCAGCAGTGTGGTAAGTATCTTTCTGCCGGCGATGATTGCGCTGGAATCCTTTCTGGATGCTATCGGTGTTTCCGTAAGGAGCGGAAGATCGCAATATCAGATCGATAGAGACAATGAGCGAATGACGGATGAGTTTATGGACATTATGCGGGAGACTATCAGGAAGCGGAAGGAAGAGTATATTGAGGTGAAGATGAAAGATCGAATCGATTGAGTAAGTTTTAAATTAATCGTGGAATTGATTTCCTTATACAAGGCCCCGGAAGCGGAGTGTCAGAGAGCAAATGTCAATTCTGAACAGAAACTGTTTAAGCTGCTGGTTCGCTACAGCTTTGTTATTCTTCCCATGAATAAAACGGTATTTGTTTTTCGATCGCGGATAAAAAGAATAAAGGGGTGATCGATATCCAATGTTATTCTTTCGTCCTGGTGTATTCCTATCGTTCCCATTTCTACAGCGGTGCCTGCTGCCGCCTCGATGCCCTGTTCATTCACACCGAAAAATCCCTTATGGTACACGTTTTCAATATAAAGATCCCTCGTTCCCGTCATACCCGAAAAATCAGCTGATCCTGGCATGAACGCCTTCTGCATTCCCAGGCGAGATAGAATTTGAGAAAGTTCATATGACTCCGTTTCAAAGGAAAACTTCGGCATCGATAACATCAGGGTCACGGATGTTGAATTGGAAAGAATGTCGTCCAGAGTATTCGCGGTTAATTCGTTTTCCACCGCTTCAAAATTCCCGGTCGGCATAATGATTACCATCGACGTCCTTCCTCCCGCAAGCATCAGTTCAACTGCCTTGTATGCCGATTCCGAGTAATACCATTGATTCCGCATTTCCGTATGCATGAATGGAACAGTACGCCTCGTTGAGTTAAGATTGGTAAAGGTGCCGTCGCGGGTATCTGCAACGGAAAAGGTATCGTTCCACATGGACTTGAAATACAGTGTATTGACCAGAACCATACGTGTCAGGCCGGAAAGAGCGCCTTGAGGTAAACAATCGATAATCCTGCGGGCGGTCATATCGCTTATCCAGTTGTTTATTGCCGTTCTCGCGAGGTTGGTATTTCCGAAATCGACCGTATACAATCCGGTGTTGTAATACTCTGCGAGCAGATCGAGAAAACTTTTTTGAAACGTATAGTTCTTCTGCATCCAGACCGAATTGGCGTTATTCAGGAAATACGCAATTTCGGTTTCGCTTGACAATGAACGGTCAAGAGAATCGAACCCCGCGTGGACGATTGAATCGGGGAGCGTAAACCGTAATGTATTCGCCATCTGCTCCGCCGTACTATTTTCGGCTCCGGCATACGTCATGGCGAGTGCCTCGGAAATGCTGTAGGGAGAAAAGAATATATTGTCGCCCGATGTTTGAAGACCTTTATAGAGATTGAAAGCGAAAAGAGTATTGCTGCGTACCAGTGAGTCCAACTGCCCGTGTGTTATATCCGGTGATTTATAGGGGATATCTGATTTCACCAGCATTTCATTCATCGTGGCGAGAGTGATGAAAACCTCGAGATCAGACCTATTCAAAGAAATTGCCATGGTATTCGGCAGGCACCCGGGAGCGGTTGTTTTCAACGTGTCGATATCGTCATCAGCCGTTGTTTTCGCCAGTTGGCGGGTGAATGGTGAGAACCATTCAGCGGAGAACTCCACGGTATGTTTATCGGTACCTAAAGGAAGGTAAGGAAAGGTAATTTCACGGCCACCGATAGATGCGGTAATGAAAAGAAGGTTTGCCGCCCGGCAGTCTTCAGCAATAGTAAAATGGTAAATACCTGCCTTGGCGTCCTGTAGGAGCACTTTTTTTTGAAGGATGCCTTTCAAGTCAAAAATATTGATGTTCACCGGGGATGGACCGGGTAATCTGAGTTCCAGGATACCCTTATCAAGTGAAAGTCGCCCGGTTGTCGGCAGAAGGGATGGCGTTTGGATGGCCGTTTTTGAGAAAGTGAACGAATACGAGCCGCTCGATCCGGTTGTGTAGGTTAATCCCTGGCCTGCCAGTTCGACAATCGCGAAGGGTATCGGTGCTCCAACGTTGTTTAACACTTTTCCGTGTACCGTAATCGCTTGCGGGCGTGCTGTCAACCAGGCGGAAATACAAAGGCAATAGAGCATGTACTTGTTCATACTGTACCTCGATGGTGAAGGGATATATATAATATATCAATTTCAAATCACGTATAGTGAAATAACAACCTGGTGGAGCCGCGGTTTTCACTCGGCGGACAATACTCGTCTACTGTATGATTATCGAGCAACAAAAAACGGCCTTCGCACTGCTGCGGAGGCGATGCAGACTTTATAATGGATTGTAATACATGCAGTTAGAATAGACGAAAAAGCGACGTTTTTTTCCGCTATTCAGAAGAACGGGGCCCGAAGGCTCCTGCGGGGACAAAATCGGACGGCAGCGGATTAGTTTGCAGGACCACGAAAAAAGTGATTTAGTGTTGAAACCGAAAAAATCTAACTTTGGAATGCAAAGTGATTGAAAGAGTTATTGAATCTTACCCGAATAAAACAGGCTGACGATCATTACACCGGTGTATGTCGGAGAATGTATGCTCCCTCCGGGAGATTTACGTTCTCAGCACGGCTCCGTATTCTTTTCCGACGGTCGCGATAATCGTCTCGCACAGGTCCTCGACATCCTTGTCGGTGAGTGTTTTTTCCGGCGAACGGAAACGGGTGCTGAACGTGATGCTCTTTTTGCCGGTTCCCAGTTTTTCTCCGCGGTAAACATCGAAGGGATATACCTCCTCGATAAGATCGGAAAGCTTGCGGATCGCACCGGTAACCGCGGCGGTACTGAGCTGTTCCTCCATGACAAAAGAAAAGTCGCGTTCCAGTGCGGGGTAGCGCGGGAGCGGCGTGTATGCCTTCACCGGCAGCGATCCCCTGAGAAGCCCGGTTATATCGAGTTCCGCATAACATACCGGTGTTTTCACCTCAAACGCTTCGCGGATCTCCCCGGATAGCTCACCCGCAAAGCCGGTGATTTCCCCGCCGATGGTGACGGCCGCAACTTCGTTTCCGTAATACCGGGGAGCATGTTCCGGTTTGGTGAAGGTGGATCCGGCATACCCCAGATGGGTCGCGAACGCTTCGATAAGCCCTTTGAGAATGTAATAGGATACTTTCTGCGGTTCGTTGTTCCAGGTCGGTCCCCAGATATTTCCTTCGATCAGCAATGCCACAACGGTGCGTTCCCGATACTCCTCTTCCGACGGATGATCGAACACTGTACCGATTTCGAAAAACCGGTTGTTGCCGTTTTTCCGGTTGCAGTTGTAGGCGGTGATATCGAGCAGGCTTCCCGCCAGGGTGGTCCGCATGAAAGCCATTTCAGGATTGAGCGGATTGAGGATCGGAACGGGTGTCGTTTCCGGGGTTACCTGCCGTATCTTTTTTTCGGAAGTCATGCTGTTGGTGACCGCTTCGTGAAATCCGCAGAACGCGAGCGCCTGCCGGATGGTATCGGTAATCCGTTCCACTTCGGGCAGTTTCGTGTTGAGCGAAAGGGTGACCGAATCGGCAACCGGAATGTTGTCGTACCCGAAACAGCGGCCGACTTCTTCGATAAGATCCTCTTCGATCGTGATGTCGTGTCTGAAAAGCGGCACCGTACAGGTGATGGTATCCTCATTTTTCAGAGAACAGTCGATTTGCAGCCCCTGCAGATAGGAGATAACCTGATCGGCAGAAAATGGTGCTCCGAGTACCGACGATACCTTTGACGGATGCACATCGATCCGTGCGGGCACGAGTTTTTCCGGATACACATCGATGGTACCCGCGGCCACCCTTCCTCCCGCAAGTTCGGCGAGGAGCGCCGCGGCGGTATCGATTGACGCGATCAGCGCCCCGTCGGGATCGACACCGCGTTCGAAACGGTACGAGGAGTCGGTGGAGAGCCCCAGCCGTTTAGCCGTTTTGCGGACACCGACAGGCTCAAAATACGCGCACTCGAGAAAAACGTCCGATGTGGTATCGGCGATTTCCGATCCCGCGCCGCCCATGATTCCGGCAAGTGCGACCGGGCCGTTGCCGTCGGCGATCACCAGATCGTCGGCAATGAGCGCGCGATCGAGGTTGTCGAGCGTTCTGAACGTCCGGTCACTGCCGGCGGTGCGGACGATGATCGCATGTTTACCGATGCGGCTATAGTCGAATGCATGCATCGGTTGACCGAAATGGAGCAGCATGTAGTTGGTGATATCCACCACGTTGTTGATTGGCCGGATACCGGCGAGGGAGAGCCGGTTCTGCAGCCACTGCGGCGATGGTTGTATGGATACTCCCCGAATGAGGCGTCCCATGTAACGTGGACAGCGATCAGGAGCATCGATGGTGACGTTTATCGCGCTTTCGATAGGATCGGCGCTGTTTTCCACCGGCTTTCTGCCGGTCTCTTTAAGCTGAAGCCCGAAACGGGCGGCGATCTCACGGGCAACGCCGAGGTAGCTCAGGCAGTCGCCCCGGTCGGGAGTCAGTTCGATTTCGATGACCGCGTCGTCGGGAAAGAGTTCGGATATCGGGGTCCCGGGAACCCAGTCGCCGGGAAGTTCCATCAGTCCGCTGTGATCGTCGGAAAGCCCTAGCTCCTTTTCGCTGCAGAGCATCCCGAATGATTCGACACCGCGCAGTTTCGATTTTCTGATGGTGAAATCGGGAGCCAGTTCGGTTCCGATCGT
>JAFGHA010000145.1 GCA_016930275.1 Chitinispirillaceae bacterium | reverse complement strand
TATACGGTTGAATCCGTTTCTGAAGAAGACGACGGGGTTGTGTACACGATGTCGGACGGATCGCAGATGAAGGTACAGGTGTGTACCGATGCGATCATCCGGGTGGTGTACACGAAGAAAGAGACGTTCCCGCCTGCGGTCAACGCGATAGTGGTCAAGGACGACTGGTCAGCCGTTTCGTTTACCACGTCGGAAGCGGATGGTATCTATACCGTACTTACCGCCGCCCTGCGCATCGATGTTGCCCGGAGTACCGGCGCCGTTTCCTTTGCAACGGCCGGTGGAGCGGCGATTCTTCAGGAGACCGCGGGAAAAACACTGGTGGAGAAAACCATCGGTGAATCCACCGCCTACGAAGGTACCATATCGTTCAACAGTACCGACGACGAGGGTATCTACGGATTCGGTCAGTTTCAGAACGGTGTTCTGAATCAGAAAGGGCTCACACTTGACCTGGTTCAGAAGAATCAGGCCGACTGCAGCCCGGTGTTTCTGTCGACGCGGGGCTTCGGGGTGCTGCTGAACAATTTTTCGCGGATAACGGTATCGCCGCCGCTGAAGCTGGTGAGTGAATGGGCGACGAATGATGCGATCGATTACTATTTCATGTACGGTCCGGAGTTCGACCGGATCATTTCGGCGTACCGCACCGTCACCGGTCCCGCGCCGATGTGGCCGAAGTGGGCGTATGGTTTCTGGCAGTGTAAAAACCGGTATCTCTCGCAGTTCGAGATGATGAGCGTGGTGCAGGAGTTCCGCAGCAAAGGGTATCCGCTCGATAACATCGTGCAGGACTGGCAGTACTATCCCGACGGGATGAACGGTTCGGGCAGTTTCGACCGTTCCCGTTTTCCGGATCCCAAAGGAATGATCGATTCGCTTCACGACATTTACAACTGTCATTACACCATATCGATCTGGCCTTCGTACGCGCCGAATATGGATAACACGAACTGGTCGTTCATGAACGAACGCGGGTATCTTCTTCCCACGAGTGATTACCTCGGCCAGACCTACGATCCGTTCAACGACAGCGCGGCGTACTATTACTGGAAATTCATCGAGGACAGCCTCGTGACCCTGGGAGTCGACGGGTTCTGGCCGGACGCGACGGAACCGGAATCGTTCAGCGGCGTGGGGTGGCCGAACTGCGTGACCGCGCAGGGCCCTTCGACGAAAGTGCTCAACGCGTTTCCGCTGCTGCACAGCAAAACGCTGTACGAAGGATTCCGCAAGGCGACGGGTGAGAGAAAACGGGTCTGCAATCTGACGCGTTCGTACTACGCGGGTTCGCAGCGCCTGGGTGCCGCCTACTGGACCGGTGATATCGATATCACCCTTGCAAGCTATGTCAACCAGATTCCCGCGGGGCTCAACGTGTGCGCCACGGGACTGCCGTACTTCTGCACCGATATCGGCGGGTTTACCGGCGAGACGGATCCCAACGTGCTGGTGCGGTGGTTTCAGTACGGCACCTTCAACCCGGTGTTCAGAATCCACGGAACCCGCAACACGGAACTGTGGATGCCTCCCCAGCAGAGCATCGAAGCGATCATGGTAAAGTACTGCAGGCTGCGCTATCGTCTTTTTCCGTACGTGTACTCGCTCGCCTGGAAAGTGACGAACGAGGGGTATACGATGATGCGCGCACTGCCGTTTGATTTCAGAAACGATACGCGTTGCCGTGATCTGACCGATGAGTTCATGTTCGGACCGGCATTTCTGGTCTGTCCGATCACCAATACGACCGAAACGAGCCGCCAGGTGTATCTGCCTGAAGGAAACTGGTATGATTTCTGGACCGGTGAAGTCGCGGCGGGCGGTGCGACCATCACGGCGCAGGCGCCGCAGGAAACCATGCCGCTCTACATCAGGGAAGGGTCGATCCTGCCGATGGGTCCGCAGGTCACTTATGCGGCCGAGAAGGCCGATCCGATCGAGCTTCGCGTGTATACCGGCGCCGATGGCTCCTTTACCCTGTATGAAGACGAGGGTAATTCCTACGATTACGAGAAAGGCGCTTACGCCACCACCCCGATCGTCTGGGATAATGCGAATGAAGTGCTGTCGATCGGTCCGACCTCCGGCAGTTTTCCCGGTATGCTCACGGAGCGCACCTTCAACGTCGTATGGGTTTCGGCGGAGAAGGGGACGGGAGAGACCGTCACCACCTCGGTTGACAAGGCGATTCCCTACGGAGGGTACAAGCTTACACTCGATAAGAAGACCAATGAGATCGGTGTCGTGAAAAAGGCGGGCGTACGGACGGCTCCCGGTTTTGCCACCCGTATCCGCGGCGGCGAGCTGACGGTATCCGTGAGCGGGAAGGCGCAGTGGAAATGTACCGTCTACGGCATAAACGGACGGTGTATCGCGCGGAAGTCGTTTTCGACCGCCGCGAACCATGTGATCGCCGAGCGGCTGGTCGCCGGTGTCTATGTCATGTGTCTGCAGCGTGATAATGAGCTGGTCCGGAAGACGCCGTTTATTATCCAATAGCAAGTCAGTTTGAGTGATCGTTTTTTCTCAGGGAAAGGAATGATACCCGATGTTTTCAACAAAAGCAATGATTCGATTTCTTGTGGTGATGGGTGCCCTTGCCGGTACCGGTAGGGCGGATGTTGAGCTGGCGACAAAGGATGAGACTGTTTCGCTGAAGATGTACGGCGACGCCGGACTTCAGGCCGGTCAGGCGATGAGATATTTCTACAAGGATTACCGGGAATACAACCGTCAGTGGGTCCAGCAGTCGCTTCTGCACCTCGGGGTGCACGCCGCTTTCGGCGATCATGTGGAGGTCAAACTGGGGCTCGAAGGACGGTTGTGGTTCAGTCTGCCCGACCAGTCCGGAAAGACCACCGGTCAGGCGTACGCGCTGTACGACAAGATTTTCAGCTACGGTATATACGAAGCGTGCGGATCGCTGTCGTTCGGCAATCCCGACTGGCTCCACGGCTCCGTCACCACCGGCTTTTTCAGATACAAGTACAATACCGATGTGAGGAACCTCGGCGAGTATCTCTTCCGTACGTACACCTATCCGGGAGTGATCGTCAACTATTTCGACATGACCGATGCGCGGTTGACGGGATTGAAGGTGTCGGGGGATCTGCCGGTGGGCGACATCCTGCAGCTGCATGCGGATGCGATGTTGACCTTTGAAACCGAGTTCTATCCGTTTTTCGATGCCTCGCCGTCGGTGATCGTTCAGGGTAATCTGGCAAAGGTATTCGATTTCAGCATCGGGGCGACGTTCTCACGACTGTTCCCGGTCAACGACAGCCTGACCAATCCGACGACGGACCCGAAGAACCGGTATATCACCGCCGGCAACGATACCGCGTACTACACGTATGCGGGAACGAAGCTCATGGCGCGTCTGTGCTTCGATCCGAAGCGGTTCATCCCGCTTGACATTTTCGGTGAATCGGACCTGCGGCTTTACGGCGAGGTCGCGATTCTCGGTGTTGAGAGTTATCCGGCGAACGATACGCTCGGCAGCCCCGCCACGGGGAATAAAAACATCTGGGGATACGATACGCTGTTGAACAAGATGCCCGTGATGTTCGGTTTCAATTTTCCCGGTTTCAGGATCATCGATGTCTGCGCGCTGGAGTTCGAGTACTACCGGTGTCCGTATCCGATGAACCTCGCGAACGCGGTACGGCTCGGCAACCAGTACGCGTACCCTATTCCCGCGGAATACAACAAGCCGCTGTGGTACTACAACAGCGACAACTGGAAATGGTCGCTGTACGTGAAGAAAACCTTCATGCAGAAGCGGCTGGGACTGGTGCTGCAGTTCGCGCGTGACCACATGCGTTTCCAGCATATTCTCGATGAGCCGAAAGTGTACGAGGAGGCACTCGTGCGGCCGAATCACTGGTGGTGGACCGGCAAGGTCTACTGGAAATTCTGACGGGGTGAATTGCTCTGTTGAAGAACTGCCGGTTACCGGACCCTGAAAGCAATTGACTTTTCCGCATACAGGAACGGTTGTTATCGGGCAAACGCGTTACCGTTCCCTATCCGGTAGGATAAACCGGTTTGATAATCGTCGTAACCGTTGTAACCGTCGGCACGGTGCGGATACTAAAGAGGTATGAAACTGAAGGGAGTATTCCATGGGTAACAATGTTTTTCGGGCTGTGCTTTGCGGCAACCGGTTATTTCTCCTGGTCCTCGTGTTTTTGGTGCTGGGTTCCGGAAGGGTAATGTCCGCAGATACTGACTATTGGGTGAAAAATTTCACGACGTCCAAGAAATTCGAGTATCATCTCCGTCGGTCATTCAACAATGACTGGCGGTTTCTGCAGGGCAGCGGCACGGGAACTCCGTCAAACGCTGATTTCAATGATGACGGATGGGAAAAGGTTGCCGTTCCGCATTCTCCTTCCTATGAAGCACCGGAGAAATCGGATTTTTACCTTGGAGTTTCCTGGTACCGTAAGAAGTTCATGCTGCCGTCAGGGCTCGCTACGGATAAAAAAATATTCATAGAATTCGGCGGCGCCATGAGTACCGCCCGGGTGTGGGTGAATGGCGTGGAAGCCGGCTCGCACGAGACGAATGGGTATACGAGTTTTGTTATCGACATCACGAAGCAGATCAGCAGGACCGACAGTAATGTCATTGCGGTCCGGGTCGACAACAGTCCGCAGGCGGATGTCCCTCCTGGGGCGGGGTGGATCGATTATGTCACCTGGGGCGGTATCTACCGCAATACCTGGCTTCACGTCACCGATCCCGTCTATATTCCTCAGTGGGGTCAGATCATCAGTACGCCCACCGTATCGTCGGCCTCCGCGACGGTAAACGTCAGGACCACTGTCGTGAACGACAAGGCACAGGCAAGTTCCTGTACCGTCACCTACGAGATTTTCAACAAAGACAGCGCCCGTGTTTCCACCCAGACCGCGCAACAGACCATTCCGGCAAACAGTAGCTCCATCGTTTCAATGAGCAGTGAAATTCCTACGCCGGTGCTCTGGAGTCCGGAAAGTCCCACTTTATATAGAGTCGTCACCACCGTCAGTGTTGACGGTATTCCTGTTGACGACTACGTCGATCGCTTCGGTGTCCGGACGCTTGAGTGGACGGTAAACGACGGATTTCATCTCAACGGTTCCCGATGTTTCATCAACGGGGCGAATCTGGCGCAGGATTTCGCCTGGGTACATGCCGCAGTGCCCGTATCACGTTTTTATAAGATGATTGAATCGGTCAAGTATGCCGGTTTCAATCTGATGCGCTGTTCGCACTTTCCGCGCGATCCGGCTTTTTACGACGCCTGTGACGAACTGGGGTTGCTCCTTCTGGTCGAGGTTCCCACCTGGGGATGGAGTCATACCTCCTATACCCCGGTGTTCTGGTCTAATCTTCACGGAACATTCAAGGAAATGGTCCTTCAGGGAAACAATCATCCCAGTATCATCGGGTACGGTTATTTCAATGAGCCTTATGCGGATTTCAGTTCCCATTACACGGAGATGAAGAAGATTGCCGATTCGATCAACCCCCTGCTTCCGAAATATATCACCAGTAACGGTATACACGATTACAACCTTGGTTCGATCGATTTCTACGGGAATCAGTACAGCGGATATCCGAACAACCTACCGGCACTCTGCACGGAATATCTCGGATTCAGCGGTGCCTCACGAGGTGACCAGGCTAATGAAGACAAATACGCCACCGATGCGCTTGGTCAGTTTGAGGGTATTAGAAACGATACCCGCAATGCCGGTGGTGTTCTGTGGACGTTCAGAGACTACTGGGGGTTCGGTGACGGGGGAGGTCGCAATACCCTGCATGATTCAAAACTCGGGATAGTCGATCAGTATTTCATTCCCAAACGTGCCTACTACGCTTTCCGGAAAACAGTGCTTTCGGTCTCGGATGATGACAATCCCGTTCAGGGTACCGCGACAAAAGTTAGTCTTGAACCGGACCTGACCTACCTGCGCGCCGACGGGTCCGATATCTCGCGTATTATCGTCGCCATTCGGGACGGCAGCGGAAAGTGCATCAACTCGAATGCATCGGTAAACTTGGTTTTTTCCGGTTCCTCGTGTACCATGTTCGGCCCGACTACCGTAAATGCGATTGCCGGGAAGGTCGGTGTCGTTGTCCGGTCGACTCAAAGCGTCGGAGCGACTACTATTTCCGCAACGTCAAATAATCTCGAGGGGAGCAGCGTTACCATCACTACCTATCCGGCGGTGGATAACGCAACGTCGCGGAAAAGTGCTGATGCACCGAAAGTGGTTCCAGTCGTGCGGAAAACGCCCGATCCCCGTTTGGTGCTCTCGGTAAACGGTGCGGACCGGTTGACTGCGAAGGGAGGGAAGGTTGTCCTATATGATTTAAAGGGGCAACGGATTCCCTCATCGGTACACTCCCTGACCGGTTCACCAGGAAAAGGAAACCGTTCGCCCGGAGTATACGTACTTAAAATTATTCCGATTGAAAAATAGTTATACCTGAAGCAGGCCGTTCTCCGGCTTGCAACAACAATCGTGCGGGAAATCCATTTCAGCTGCAAAAGGCTAGTACCACTATCTGTTCGTGCGGGAGTACTGTTCCAATTTATCCGGCTTTATAAACGACAAACATAATTGTTACTAGCTGGTTATTAACTTATAAAGCAATGTTAATAAGCAAGATATAACAAAACATCGTCAGCTGATGCTGTTCCATAAAACAGAACGGAAATATTTAATAACGAGGGATAAATACCGTTTCTCCTCCGGATGTATAGCATATTATTAGCCGTGGTCCAAGGAAGATTTGTTCCGGTTATCCGATATAACCGCAAATTTTGTTGATTACGGTTTTTCATCTGCCTCAGGGGTTTGTGGTCATGGTTTCATCATTGCGGACATTTGCAGTAAAGACGTTCGTTGCCGGAATGTGTTGTATCATCATCGCCGGTACAGGTTCTTTACGGGCGGAGGTCGCTCCACCGGAACCCGTCGGCCTCACTCCGAATGAACGGCAGATTGAATGGTATCACCGGGAACAGCAGGCGTTTATTCATTTCAATATGAACACCTTTACCGGCAACCCAGAGCGGCGATGTCCGCTGGGTTGGCAATGAAGGCGGTATTGCCGGAGATCCCTGCTGGGCAACGATAAACGCTGCGGATGTACTCAATGAGCGAACGAATGTGATGAACAGCGGTGACAGTAACGGCGACTCTTACATTCCTGCGGAGACGAATGTGTCGATTCGTCCCGGATGGTTCTACCACGAGAACGAGCATCCCAAGACGGTCCAGCAGTTATGGGATATGTATTTCAATTCTACGGCGAGGAATACCGTCTGGCTGCTCAACTTTCCACCCGATAAAAGGGGGCAGATTCCGGCGGAGGATTCGACGAATGCGGCAGGACTGGGAAAATGGATCTACGGTACCTTCCGCACCAATCTGCTTGCCGAGGCGACCGCCACCGCACAGCATGGTCGTGGAAGGGGATTCGAGCCTGCAAATATGGTTGATAAATGCGAGGATACCTAAATATAGGAGTGGTACTGCGGTCCGTTTGAATGGATAATGTATTGGCCAGGCGGGGATCATCCTTACCAATAAAGATACAAGCAGTCGGATAATTAAAGATGAAGTATAGAAAACCGGTGGATACCTGCCGGATACTCAGGAAAGGCAGGCAGGAATGAGGAGGTTGCAGGCAGTTTTTGGCGTGGTAGCGGTGGTTACGGCAGGGATCTTTGTTGTATGCGACCCCCACCGGTACTGATTCTGGAATTACCGTAACGCCACCTCCGGGGCGTGTTATAATGGAGGACGGGTTCGAGTATGACAACGATTCGCTTGCCGCACGATATAATAAGGTCGCCTGGGGCGGAGGACGGGGGCTGTTGTCCACGACTACCGAGGTAGCCCACACCGGCACAGTCGTTCCCTGACCAGTGATTCGATGAAAACCGGTATCCGCCCGTTTGAAAATCTGTCGGTTGAAGACTCCGTCGCCGGTCTTCAATTTTATTTTCTGGCCAAAAAGTCGGAACATATTCCATTTTTTGCCGCACTGGGATCGGGAGGGTCCGAATGGAACGGTTTGAAAGTCATACTGGGAATAGGGGCAACCGCGAACGATTCATTGCAGTTTATCTATGAATGGCAGACGAACCAGCCGGAAAACCTGCATACCGGTTTTGCTGCGTTACAATATGATATCTGGTACAAATTTCGCATAGAATGCAATTTTACCGATACCACAGCCAGTTATTTCATGAATGATTCGTTGATTCACACGCTTAAAACCATTGATATCCTTTCAATCAACCGGTTTATCGTGATGCGTGACAGTGTCGGTGCGCAAGGGCCCGGGCCCGATGGTCCAAAGGAGTATTATCTAGACGATTATGCAGTGTATAAACGTTGAGGCAAACCCCTGATACCCGGATGAGTGTGGCTTTAAACCACGTCTCCCGGGTGGTCACGCATTGCATGAGGTGATAACGGAAACGGAAGTAATGATGCAATCAGGAAAGAGAATATAACAGTTTGGACTTGTAATAACCATGGCTCGTACAAATTCCAACATCAGGATTTTCGATTACACCGATTACCGGAAGTATCTTGCAGATTACTACCGTGATCAGAAGTCCCGGTGCACCTATTTTTCATACCGTTATTTTGCCGGAAAAGCTAAAATCGGCTCAATAGGGCTTTACAAGGATGTCGTTGACGGAAAACAATCACTGTCGCGTCGGGCGATCACCAGATTTTCCGAAGCGATCGGGCATTCCAAACGCGAAGCGGAGTATTTCGAGGCCATGGTGTTTTTCACCGATGCGTCGACGATTGAGGAACGCAAGCTGTACTTCAACCGGATGATGTCCTACCATGAGTCAAAAGCCCGTATCATTGATGCCTCACGCTATGAGTACTATTCCCGGTGGTATTACAGTGCCGTTCGCGCGCTGCTCTCGATATATCCTTTTAACGGATCGGACTTCCCGGCACTCGCGAAAAAACTCTCACCGCAGATAAAGCCGGAACAGGCGAAAAAAGCGGTCGAAACGCTGGAACGACTGGGAATGATAACAAAAAATGAACTCGGATTGTACGAACCGTCTGATCAGATCATCTCGACCGGTCTTCTGGAAAATGACCGGCTGGTAAGGACGATGAATATTATCAATTTTCAGCGAAGTCTTCTGACCCTTGCGGCTGAGGCGTTCGACCGGTATAGCGAGCGTCAGATGGATATGTCGGCTATAACGCTCAGTATTTCGAAGAAAACCAGGCAGCTGATCAAGGAGGAGGTCGCCGCGTTCCGTAAGAAGGTCCTCAGTCTTGCGGAGAATGATCCGAATCCGGAGGGTGTTTTCCAGTTGAATTGTCAGTTGTTTCCTCTCACCGACCCAGGAAAGGATGAGAAGTGATGATGCGCGCGATTGTCATGCGGGCATCGGCGGTTTTGTCCGCCTGCGTACTGGCTGTTGCGGTACAGTGCACTTTAGGCCCCACAGCAGGCACCGGCGGTACCGGTTCGGAGGTGGTAATAGGAATGGTCACCAATGAGGACGGAACACCGGCACGGAATACGGAAGTACGGCTTTATACCTCGGATTTTAATCCCGCTTCACCTGCTGTCTCGGAACTCACGGGTAGCGATACGACCGACAGTGCCGGCCGATATGCAATTACCATGGAACGGGCCACGGGTGATACGTTTACCCTCCAGGCGTACAACGATCAGTACCTGACGCGGTGTGTCATATCGGAAATCGCCATTCTCCCGGCGGGGGAATCGACTCTGGTCGCCACTGCGGTTCTCAAACAGACCGGCAGTATAAAGGTATTGCTTGCAGACAGCGGCAGTGCGGGAAGCGGGTATGTTTATATTCCGGGGACGACTTTTCAGGGTGACGTATCCGATGGAATGGGATATATCGACTCCGTTCCCGAAGGCATCATTTCCCGGGTTGCCTACCGACAGACGGATACCCCGGACAGCACCCTTTTTCTGGCCGCAGCGGTAACGGTCACCGCCGGTATTCCATCGATTGTCACCGGTGAAGGAGCGGCATACAGCAGCAGGCTGTTTCTCAATACCACCTCTTCCGGGGCGGATGTCGAAGCTGATGTCCACGATTTTCCTCTGCTGGTACGCCTTACGGAAGATAACTTTCCATTCGATGAGGCCCGGAGCGACGGTTCCGATATCCGTATCACGAAACCGGACAATACCCCGCTTTCCTTTGAAATCGAGCGATGGGATGCAGACAACCGAAAGGCGGAAGTGTGGGTGAAGGTCGATACCGTCTATGGAAACGACAGCAGTGTGTATGTTGTTCTCTACTGGGGTGAACCGGCTGCGGCGATTACTCGTTCGGAAATACCGGTATTCGGTACCGACCAGGGTTTCCGCGGGGTATGGCATCTGGCCGAAGAGGCGTCCGGTACCGGAACCGCCGGTCTCTATACGGATGCAACCGGAGTCAATGACGGAGACGATTTCATCAGTGCCACCGGACAGTCGGGGATTATCGGACCGGGACGCACTTTCGATGGTGTCGACGATTATATCCTTGTCAACAGTCAGGTCACCAGCTATAAAAACAGTGACATGAGCATATCGCTCTGGGTCAGCATCGGTGACAGCGGAGGGGCGATTTTCTCGAAACTCGATTCCTCGCTGGAATGGAACAAGGGCACGGAGAGTTTCTATTTCGGTGACGGTACCGATACGCATGAGCAGATACCCGGTGTCAATGGCGCACGACCATCGTTCGTTGGGTTCGCCGATTCCTACGCCATTGCCGCCGACTCGTTGTCTGTCGATACCTGGCATCATCTGGCGTTCACCTGGAAGTGGGATGGCGACAGCACGGGAACGGCACAGTACTACATCGACGGAGAAGCGGTCGCACTGAGCAAGGATTCCCTGTATGTGCGCCTGGGAGAAAATCCGGAAGCGATGCTCAGAATCGGACAGCCGAACAATAATGAATCATTTTCGTTTTTCAACGGTAGTATGGATGAACTTCGTCTGGCGGCGGTGGAGCGGAGTGCCGACTGGATCAGACTCTGCTACATGAATCAGCGGGAAACGGACAGGTTGGTACGATTCAAATGAGTTGTCGGAAAAAAAACGGGTTCATGGTATGCGGGTGAAGCTGCCGGGAATTCCGGCGATCAGCGTATGATCGGAAAAGATGTTCTTTTCTGCGGGGATGACTGACCGTACTGTCGTTCATACAGTTTCTTTCTTTCCCGGTATCCGCTGCAGAGCGGTACGAACCGACATCGGCATCGATAGACAACCATGTCGCTGCTCCCGAATGGTTCAGGGATGCGAAGTTCGGCGAAAGTATTGTCTGGGCGGAGAGACCTTTACCGCTCCCGTCGCAGGGAACAACAAAGACTGGCGGTTCACCCGTACGATTCGTCAACCATTTCACGATCTGTCCGGGATGGCCGGGTAATGAGGTGAATGTTACTCTTTCGTCCGTTACCCGGATCACGTCGAAGGGCAGTGTCTCCACAAAGCATAAAAACGATGCTGCTGTAAACGGAAGTCAGGGAATGGCATGTTTTCCTGTGCCACACAGCGATCCGGTGCACTGAGGATCAAACCTGTCGTGCCGTTGCGCGCCGATGGTCGGCAATTCAGGATTAATCTTTACAACCAGAAAGGCAGGTTTGTCACTGGTCGGTTCGACGGGTCGCTCGCCGCTGGAAACAAGGAGTTGACCGTGTGCACTGTCGCGCGGGTTGCCGGACAGTATCATGTTGAACTTCGTTCAAAAGAGATCAGGAGAATCATACCGGTGGTTCTCACCCGGTAACGGCCATTCTCCAGTAAACTCAGAGAGTAGTCGGTGGCGTGATATGCACGAACACGTCGAACGACCATGTCATAAAAATTTTTCCTCCCCCCGGAAGACTACATGGTCGCGGTATCTTGAAATGGCAGTATCCCCTGTTCGCCCGAACGATGGTCCCCGTCCGCATATAAACTAGCCATCGCCTCTCATAGGTAGTAATTTGACTCATCGTAACCGGATATTGTAAACAAGATATAATTATAACCGGTTATATAAAACCCGGTTAAAAAAGTTAATATTATGAAATAAAAGTAGTTATGAAGATAATCAACGATATAGAGTGTAAACAAAAGTCACCATTATTTTATAGTTTTAATAAAATGTTCTTCATCGTTTGAGTATATTACTTAAATAGGACGATTCCCCTTTGCGTGGGAACGTAAGCTGTTGGCAAAACTGCCACTGCCAAAATGCTCACCATACCTCCCGTGTATGGCCCGCATTTGTCATGTCATTTTCACTCAACATCTTAAGTTTCCACATCAAAAAGAATCCTCCGATTTAGGTATTACTAAAGATACGAGACAGGGTTTTCATTTTTATCGGTTTCAATGAATCAATGATTGATAAAGAATTACAAAAGATAATAGAATCAATCTACGAGTACAATGATTACCGTACCTTCCTGCAGGATTACTTCGCAGTCAAAAAGAGGATAATGCCCACTTTTTCGCAACGGTATTTCGCAAAGAAAGCCGGATTCAATGCCCATAATTTCTGTACTCTGGTCATGGCCGGCAAACGAAATCTCTCCATGGATTCGATTCGGAAGATCATTAAAGGGATCGGGCTCAGGGGAAAAACGGCGACCTATTTTGAAAACCTGGTGTATCTCAATCAGGCGACGACAATCGAAGACAAGGACTACTATTTCAGCCGATTGAAACGAACCGTAAAAAAAACAACATTCTACCTCCTGCATGAAGAGCAGTTCTTTTTTTATGAAAAATGGTACTACCCGGTTATCAGGGAACTGCTCATCCTGAAAGACTGGAACGGAAATTACACGGCTCTCGCCAAAGCGGTCCGTCCGCCGCTCGCCGTGCAGGAAGCCAGGGAGGCGGTGGAGCTGCTCGAAAAAACCGGACTGGTGAAAAGAGATGCCTGCGGCATATACTCTCTGGCGGATGAATTTGTCACCTCTGCGGAGGTTCCCGCATTCATTAAAAAAAAGGCGCGGCGTGATGTGCTGATGAAGGGGATCGAAACGATAGAATCAGTTGCGCCCCATGAAAAATATGCCGCCTATTCCACGGTAACCATGAGCAGGGGATTATATAATGAAGTGCGGGATATTCTCGATGAGACCCGCCATAAAATCCTCGAACTTGTTGCGGACGATGGTGCGGCTGATGATGTTTATGAAGTCGTTCTGCAGATGTTCCCGGTAACGGATCTCGGTAAAAAGGGTAAAAAAGCGGAGGCGGATGGCGGTGACCATGAGGCGTAACGGTCTTCTGCTTACGGTGCTGATGCCGGTAGTACTGATGCTGCTGTATTGTACCGATGCTCCGATTGCCGGCGGATCCGATAATCCCGATTTCATTGTGGTAGGTGCGGTAGTCGATACGGATGGTGCTCCTGCCGGGAATGCTATTGTAACGATTGTTACCGATACCTATAATCCCGTTGCTGATACGTCAACTGCACTCGCCGGTATATTGACGGATACCACCGACGATAACGGCAGGTATGAGCTGGCGGTTACGGACAAAGGGAACTATGCAATCAGCGCCGTACACCTCAAGGAGCGTACAAGGCTGTTTAAATCGGGAATCGTTGTCGCCACCGATACCACCCTTGTCGATGCGGCGTCATTGACTGCTCCCGGAGTTGTCGCCGTTTCACTTGCTTCCATCGGGAATACCGCTGCCGGAGGGTACGTGTATATTCCCGGCAGCGATATTTACACGGCCGTTGACAGTGCCGCAGATGTCGTGATACTGGATTCCATCCCCGAAGGGATGCTTCCCGTACTTTCTCTGGCGCCTCCGGATGGGGCGGCATCGATAGAGCTCCGGTACGATGTTCCGGTGGTGGCCGGCGATACGACCATGGTATTGAACCCCGGATGGAGATACTTTCGGCCGCTGGTGCTCAATACCACCACGGAGGGTGCGGATGTAGCCGGGACCGTTACGGATTTTCCGGTGCTTGTTCGCTTCAACGGTGACAATTTTGATTTTTCGGAAGCGCTACCCGATGGCGAAGACATCGAGTTTACCGGCAGGGACGGGACGTCCCTGACCCGTGAAATTGAACGGTGGGACCCGGTCGGCGAGCTTGCCGAGGTGTGGGTGCGGGTCGATACCATTTTCGGCGATGACGGTATGCAGTCCATCGGGCTGTATTGGGGAAATGATCTTCAGACCGACCATTCTCAAAACACAAGTGTGTTTAATGCTTCCGCCGGGTTCACGGGGGTGTGGCATCTGGCGGTGCCCGACGGTGAAACGGTTCCCGATGCGACCGGCAACGGCAACAACGGATCGGCTGTCAATACCGAAAGCGTAACCGGCGTCATCGGACCGGCGCAGTCGTTCGACGGTGCGACGAGCCTTGTACGGGTGGCGGCTCCTTCGGACAGTATACTGAATTTTCTGGAAAACGATACATTTTCAGTAAGCGCATGGGTAAAGACGGGTCTTCAGGATACCCTTTATCAGGGAATTGTTTACAAGTCAAATTTTCAGTACGGCCTGCAGATCCGTCCCGAGGAACAGTGGGAGTTTTTCACCTTTGTCGAGGGTGAGGGGTGGCAGGGATCGCGGTTCCCGCTGTCGGTGGGTACATGGCACTATCTTGCCGGTGTCCGGCACGGGATGCGGCAGTACCTCTACCTTGACGGTCAGTGCGTGGATTCCGGAATCGTTACAAAGGAATCCGATCTGACGAGAGCATATAACGTCGGACTGGAAATAGGGCACTGTCCGGATGGCGGCCTGGAACCCGACCGGTATTTCAACGGCAGTATCGATGAGGTACGTATTTGCAGAGTGGCGAAAAGTGCCGACTGGATCAGGTTGTGCTATATGAACCAGAAAGAGGAGGATGCGCTGCTGCGATGGTAACTGGTTGATGGTATAAGATAGGTGAGAGTATCGTTGAAATGATTCTTTCGGGGATCAGTTCATGCGGAATTAAAAATTCATTTAAAAACGACTGTCGATTGTTCCCTGGCAGGCTCGAATCGACAGCCGAATGGAGAAAACGGTCATGGCACATTCTATGGCCACAGGTCGTTTCTTTGTTTTAATATACCACCCGGGAAGGCTTTTTTCAGCAGAGGAGGTTTCATGAAGAACCCGCGAATAGCTAAATCGACGTACCTGTTGTTGTTGATGACGGGGATGGTTTTATCGGTACAGTCACAGCAGTATACGCCGCCACAACTGCGAACAGTTCGAAATCTTAACAGGAACTGGCAGTTTATCCGGCAGGATGTCGCGGTTTCCCAGGCAACCGCCGCAACCGATCCGTCGGGTTGGGCTGAGGTCAACCTTCCGCATTCATTTGACATTCCGTACTGGCGTGTCGGCAAGGCCGATGACCCGGCGCAGGGGTGGTACCGAAGGCATGTCGCCGTCGATCAGGACGTCATCGATGCGAAAAAGCGTGTTTTCATCGAATTCGAAGCCGCATTTCAGTATGCGCAGGTGTATGTCAACGGCCAGCTCGCGGGTACGCATGCGGGCGGGTATACGGGTTTTTCTTTTGACATTTCGAACAGTATCAAGGCGGGAGATAATGTGGTGGCGGTTCGTCTTGACGCCCGGTGGGTGGATACCATCGCGCCGCGGAGCGGCGAGCATGTCTTTATCGGGGGTATTTACCGCAATGTGTACCTGGCTATTACAAATCCGCTGCATGTTACCTGGTACGGTACTTTCGTTTCAACGCCGCAGGTGTCCGCGGCGTCGGCAACGGTGAAGGTGAAGACCGAGATCAGGAACGACGGTGTCGCCGACGCCAACTGCACGGTGAAAACCGTTGTGGTGGATTCCACCGGCATGCGGGTAACGTCTTTCGAGTCCATCCGAAATGTCGCCGCAGGAGCTACCGTGATGTTCGTTCAGACAAGTGATCCTGTAGCGAACCCGCACCTGTGGAGTCCGTCATCGCCGTATCTGTACAAGGTATACACCGAGGTGTATAACGGGACCGCGGCGGTGGATAATTTCGGATCGCCGCTTGGTTTCAGGTGGATAAAGTGGACGACGACCAATGGTTTCGAACTCAACGGCGAACGCCTGTGGCTGCAGGGCGCCAACGCCCACCAGGATCATGCGGGCTGGGGCGATGCGGCCACAAATGCCGGACAGTATCGCGATGTCAAGTTGATCAAGGATTGCGGCATGAATTTCATACGTGGATCGCACTACCCGAAGGCTCCGGCATTCTCCGATGCCTGTGACCGGATCGGGGTCTGTTTCTGGTCTGAAATGTGCTACTGGGGGCTCCAATACGGCTCAACGCCCATTTGGAATTCCGGTGCACATACCAACAAGGAAGCCTTCAAGAAAAACCTCCTTGACCAGACAAGGGAGATGATACGGATTCACCGCAATCATCCGTCAATTATCGCCTGGAGCATGGGCAATGAACTGTGGTTCATGGGGGACGGATCGATCAATGACGTCGTGGCGATGCTCACCAGCATGGCCAATCTCACCCGCACGGAGGATTCGACCAGGCAGGTCGGCGTCGGCGGAACACAACTCTATTCGAATGAACTGTCCGGGCCGGTCGATATATCGGGATTCAACGGCGGCTGGGTGAACGGGGCAGACATCAACGGGAGCGTCGGCAAACCCACGCTCGTGGCGGAATACGGCAGCTGTACCGACGGCGGGACCGGTTACCAGGGGTGCTGGGGCGACAATATACAGGACTCTCCGTCACATACGCAGTACGGCTGGCGTGCGGGCGGGGCGATCTGGTGTGCGTTCGATCATGGGAGCAATATCGGGACCGGTCTGATGGGAATGATCAATAACGCCCGTGTTCCGCAAAAACGCTGGTATTTTTACCGTAACCTCTACCTCGGTATAGCGCCCCCGACCTGGCCTGCCAACGGGACGCCGGCGAAACTCAAACTGACTACCGACAGGGATATCATAACCGACGACGGTTTAAGCGATGCCCAGCTCATGGTCGAGGTTCAGGACGCTTCCGGGAAATGGCTATCCAATTCCCCCGATATTACACTGACCGACCTGTCGGGCCTGGGGGCATTCCCCACCGGATCGCCCACCGGAACCGCGATCACTTTTCATGGATCCGGAGAGGGCGGTGTTCCGAACGGTCAGGCGGCTATCGAGTTCCGCAGTTATAACGCGGGAACGGTAACGATTGAAGCCTCCTCGGGAAGTCTGCCTAAAACATCGCTGGATATTACGGTGCTGCATGTCGCAGAGGAAATGGCGGTCGCGTCGGCGGTTGCTCCGGTCGTGCGTACGACGTACGGACCTCGTGAACAGATCGTAACCGTTGCGGGGTCACACATTCGGCTCCCGGATACGATGAGCGACGGAAAGGTCGTGGTGTCGCTGTTTGATATCAAAGGAAGAATGATCGGCACGATGGTGAACAATGGGGGCCTGATCAGACGGCGAAACGGTGCACAGGGAATTACTGTTGTCAAGGCCCGGATGGTGAAATAGCATCCGGGGCCGGAGAGGATTGCAGCGGAAAGGACCGCTGCAGGCATCGTGCGTATCAACGAGTGTCCTCATTTAAATTCCGCCTACATGGTAACTGTTTAACTGTCGCAATATAGAAGGCGACGTATACAGGTCATTAATAAATTGTGCATATTATTATGCAGCAGTTACTAACTCCTACTTTCCGCAGTTGATGTACGGCGTTTTGCATAACATGTTGTCATACATTTTTCATGCGCGTGGAATCCGGTGTTGTACACTGTTTTCACGTTACCCCGAAGCATGATGTAGACAAAGTGATTCGTCCAGTTGTAAATAGTTTAGTAAAATAATGATAATAATTGTAATGATAATCATTTTAGAAAGATAATGTTGCCTATTAGAGTTATTTAAAGGGCATATATGAGGTTTTATCTAAAATTAAAGTTTAGTTAAATTTTGCATAAATGAAAATATTTTTATATATTAATCTCTACCGATCATGAAACCGATTTTCGATTATTCCGATTACCGCCTGTTTCTGCGTGACTATCTGTCCACGGTGAAATCCCATGGCACGCAGCTGACCTACGAGGAACTCGGGCGGAGGGTCGGATTCACCTCAAAGGGTTTTGTAACCCAGATTCTACAGGGTAAAAGCAATATCCCCAAAGAAAAAATCAGTCGTTTCGCCGGGGCGCTCGGACTTAAAAAAAGAGAAGCGGATTTTTTCGAACTGCTGGTGCGGTTCAATCAGGCGAAGACGCACCGTGCCAAAAATGAAACCTTCAAAGAACTGGTAACCGGATTTAAAACACGTATCCGGCATATCGGGCCGGAAAAATACGAGTTTTACAGCGCGTGGTATTACAGTGCCGTCAGGTCGCTGCTCGGGTATTACCGGTTTGACGGAGATTACGCGAAGCTCGCGCAGCAGTTGATTCCCGCAATTACCCCCCGGCAGGCGAAAAAGGCGATTGATCTGCTGGAGCGGTTGTCGCTTATTGAAAAAGATGACGAAGGGATGTATCGGCTTACCGCCCGGCTGCTCACCACTGGAGATACTGTCGATTCCCTGGCGCTGGTGAATTTTCAGCAGAACACCATGGATCTCGCGAAAGAGGCACTCGAAACCGTTCACAAGGATAGCAGGCACGGGTCGACATTGACACTTGGTCTTTCGCCGGAAGGCTACCGGCAGGCAGTGGATAAAATTGCGCAATTGCGTAAAGATCTCCTGTCAATTGCACAGTTCGACCGCCATATCGACAGGGTTATTCAGGTCAACCTGCATGCGTTCCCGTTGACGAAATTGTCGAAGGGTAAAAAATGAAGGGGCTGTTTTTAGCGTGGGGGCTGTCTTTCGCTGCACTATGGCTGATGTGTACGCAGGTCGCCGGGCCGGGTGGCGAGGGCAACGGGTCGGAGACGATTGCACGGGGGGTGATCGTCGACAGTACGGGGACACCTGTGGCGGATGTGCGTGTGCAGGTGCTTCCGGCGTCGTTTAATCCGGTAGATCATGATACGCTTCCCACCGGATGGCAGGTACGCACAGATACAGGAGGGAAGTATCGGGTAGGCGGTCTTCCGGCGGGGATCTATTCGATTGAGGCGAACGGTCATGCGAAGGGAGTGAAGGCGCTCGTCAGGGATGTGGAGATATCCGGTGAATCGGTTGAGACGGTTGTGGATACCGTGCGACTGCTTCCTACCGCAACGGTGGTCGTCCGGTTATCCGAGGTGACGTTGCAGGTGGGCGGATATGTCTACCTGCCCGGAACGAACAGTTATGCGGTAATTACCGGAGAGGACAGCACCGCCGGACGGATTATCCTGAATGATGTACCCTGCGGTTCGTTCTCCGATCTTCTTTACGCCTCGGAGAGTGCGGCGCAACCCGCTGATATTCTCGACGACACATTGTCGGTGCAACCCGGTGATACCGTGTCAACGGCCTACGCGGCATGGACGCATTCCCAGAGATTTTTTCTGAACACCACCGCTTCGGGCGCCGATGTCCCCGAGAACGTCTATGGTTTCCCGCTGCTCGTGAGGTTGACCGATGAGGTAATCGATTTTTCCGAGGCGTTGAGCGCGGGGGAGGATATCCGTTTCACCCGATCTGACGGCACGCCGCTTCCCTTCGAAACAGAGCGGTGGGACGCTGCGGAATCGCGGGCTGAAATCTGGGTACGGCTGGATACGGTACACGGCAACAACGGCACGCAGTCGATCACGATGTACTGGGGAAATCCGGCAGCCACGGACGTGTCGGACGGCTGCGCGGTCTTCGATACGGCCGATGGCGTCGTGGCGGTCTGGCATCTGAATC
Source organism: Chitinispirillaceae bacterium (assembly GCA_016930275.1). Taxonomy (GTDB): domain Bacteria; phylum Fibrobacterota; class Chitinivibrionia; order Chitinivibrionales; family Chitinispirillaceae; genus JAFGNB01. The sequence goes on along the minus strand of JAFGHA010000145.1, from coordinate 39,658 downwards.
AGGAATGCAATGATGCAACGATGAACATGCATAACGGCAGTGTCTGCACTGCTTCCGATACCACCGGGGTTATCGGCGGAGGGAAATGGTTCGGGGGCAGTGATTCGATTACCGTTGAAGGGCTATTCGGTACTCCGTCAAGTATCACACTCAGCGCGTGGGTGTGGTGCGATGGCGCGGTTGCCGATACCGGTGGTGACATCGTATCGCTCGGCGATGCGGTTTTCATCAGAACGAATTATTTACTTGACAGTCTGGGCACCACGGGCATCATCCATGAGTCGGACGGAATGACGTTCTATCATGTGGCGACGGAACGGTTTCTGCGCGGAAACGGCTGGCATTTTCTGACGTTTACCGTCGAGGAGTCCACTTCAGGAACGGTGCTGTTTATCGACGGTGAGGAAGCTGCGGCCAGAACCGATCTGAGTATACCGATCAATTACAGCGGAATTGGTGTAAATACCGTCATCGGCAACCACGGTAATGGAAAAGGTGAATTCGGGTTCAACGGTGCGATTGACGAGGTGCGGGTGTGCCGGAAGGCGTTGCCGCCGGAATTTGTCAGATTGAGTTATATGAATCAGAAAACGGACGATGCGTTGATCCGTTTCAGGTAAAGGAGCGGAAAAGGGGCGGACGGAGGAGCACAGCACGGGCAACAAACCATTGGTGACCGGTAAAACACCGGTGTGGGTTGCCGAGGTGCCGGATAGTCCGATCAGGTATGTGGCGGTATTTAATCGTAATGAGACACCTGCCGATGTCACCATCGATTTCAGCAGCATTGGTATAACCGCACCGGATGATACCCTTCGGGATCTTTGGGAAAAGAAGGATATCGGGGTGTTCTCAGGCAGTTATGAGGTTACTCTGGCACCGCATCAGAGTAAGATCTACCGCCTCACCCCTCCCGGTGCCACCATGGTGAAGCGCTTACCGCCAACTGCGGCGGTGGCCGTTCATACCGGTACCTTTGCAACCGGTTCGGTCGGAGGAACCATTCAGGTGAGATCCTTGAGAAATGTCGGGGATTTCAGTGTTTCAGTATTCACACCCGATGGAAGATTAATGTCTGGAAAAACAGGTCGCGATGGTACGGAGAACATTCCTGTCGGCGGAAGCGGTGTTTATTGTGTAATGGTGACGTACAATGGAGGCGCTGAACGGCATCTGGTTTCCCGCTACTGAGCGGATAAGAAGATGAATCGCCGCCGGAAGGTATTTCCGGACTGTCGGGCGCGATGAAACGAAGCGTGATTATTTACTGTCAAAAGAATTATTAAAAGGATGGTAGTTATGAAAAAAATCATGAAGGTTCGGTTACTGGCTTCAGCTGTTCTGACGGCGGCCGGTTTGGTTGTGCTGCCGTGTCCGGAAATTGCCGATGCCGCCGTCTCACAAACTCCTCCCATGGGCTGGAACAGTTACGACTGTCTGAACCACTCCGTCACCGAGGCACAAGTCAAGGCTGCAGCGGATTTCATGGCCGAGAATCTCAAGGAGTACGGATGGGAGTACATCTGTATCGACTGGGCGTGGTATTATACCGGAAACAGTACCGGATCACCGACTCAGGACGGCAGTTTCAATCCTCCCCTCGCGATTGATGAGTACAGCCGGGTGCTGCCGGATCCGGCGAAGTTTCCCTCGTCCGCAAACGGACAGGGATTCAAACCGCTGGCGGATTACATTCACGGAAAAGGTCTCAAAATGGGCATCCATCTGATGCGGGGCATTCCCCGGCAGGCGGTGGCGGCGAATTCGCCGATCAAAGGGAGTACCGCGAAGGCGAACGACATCGCCGACAAGGTGAATCTCTGTGCATGGCTCAATCTGATGTACGGGCTCAACATGAATAATACAGCCTCGCAAATCTATCTGAATTCCCTGTTCGAGCTGTATGCCTCGTGGGGGATCGACTTTGTCAAGGTTGACGACCTCATCAATCCCTACGGTGCGCCCGCATTCCGGGCTTCCGAAATAGAAGGATACCGTAAGGCGATCGAAAGCTGCGGTCGTGAAATGGTGTTCAGCACCTCTCCGGGAGCCACACCGGTTGCCAATGCTGCCCAGATAAAAAAGTTCGCGAATCAGTGGCGAATGGCGAATGATCTGTGGGATAAATGGGATAATCTCAATACCATGTTCGACCTTACGAATTCCTGGCACACCCATGCCGGACCGGGACACTGGCCCGATGCCGACATGATTCCGATCGGGCGCCTCAACAAGCACGGACCGACAGGATCCGAGCGGTGGTCGAATCTCAACAGTACCGAAAAACACACCATGATGACGCTCTGGTGTATCGCGCGGTCACCGCTCATCTGGGGCGGGAATCTGGTTGAAAACCGGGCGGAGGAACTGGAGTTGATGCAGAACAGTGAGGTGATCGCGGTGAATCAGAAGAGCACCAACGCCCGCCCGATCGTCAACGGGAACACGCCCGTATGGTGCGCTGATATTCCGGGAACCAATGACCGGTATGTGGCACTGTTCAATCGCGGCGGCGGTGCGGCGAACGTGACGGTCAGATTTAATGATATCGGCATGTCGGGTTCCGATACGGTGAAGGTCCGGGACCTCTGGGCGAAGAGTGACAAAGGGGCATTCACCGGATCGTACTCGATGTCGGTGCCGTCACACGGATGCGGATTGTTCAGAATGGCCGGTACGCCACCTGAATCGCGGTCGGCATTTGATACAATCCAGGCGGAGACCATCAATACCCAATCGGGAATAACCGTTGAGGAGATTGGTGGCGGTGGGGAGAAAATCGGAAAAATTGATCACAGGGATTTCGCTGTCTACGCCGCAATCGATTTCGGTGACGGAGCTGACGGTTTCGATGCGCGGGTGTTCGCCGATAAAGACCTTGCCATAGAGATTCGCATCGACAGTGCGGATGGTATGCTTGCCGGCACCTGCAAAATAGACGGTACCGGAGGAGGGGATAACTGGATGACGGTTTCCTGCTCTTTGAGCGTCATCAGTGGTCAGCATGATCTGTATCTCATTTTCTCCGGAGAATACGACGACCTCGCTGATGTCGACTGGTTTGGTTTTACCCGGGAAGTCGTGCACACCGAAAAAAAGGTCAGCGGGTATGTTCCGGAACACTACACGACCAGACTTACGGAAGGACGGATTACTGTAGTACCGGAAAACAGATGGGGAAAATATGTCGTTACCCTCCATACTCCCGACGGGCGGCTCGTTGCGCGAAGGAATGTCATGGAAGGACCGGTAACCATGGCGCTCGGGAGCAAAGGAGTGTACATCGTTCGCATTGCGGGCCGTGGAACTACGGTGGAAAAGAGGGTTATGCGGTATTGACCCGGATCTTCGGTCCGGCGTTCTTGTAAATTCGGTAAAACGCGGTATACATTTATTCGGTAGTGTCGCTTCACTTCCGATCCCCCTTCCTCTCCATATGTGGAGAGGGGGCTAAAAATGGTGACCTGAAGGCGTGAAGCGTAACGGAAATGCAGCGAACGGGAACCGGTTATTCTCGATAGTTTTCCGAATCAAGGGGATACTCCCTTTCTGGAATCATATCATTCCGGGCAAATCCGCTTCATTTTACCGGTAGTGGGATGGCGTTGATAAAAAAATGAGAAAAAATAAGGTTTATAGTATCCGATTGTCAAAAAATTGTGAAAATGGCCATATTTGTTGACATTATTATCAACGGATAGTGTTACTTCCGGATAATAGATGCTTTTTTTTTAGGTATATTTCCACTATGCAATCAATTTTCGACTACCTGGATTATCGCCTCTTTCTGCTCGATTTCTACGAAACGCAGAAGAAAAAGCATTCCTTTTTTTCCTATCGGTACATGAGCGGGAAAATCGGTCTTGATGCCGGATATCTTGTTAAAATCCTGCAGGGGAAGTTACATCTTCCCGAGAAATATATCAATACAATGTGCAGCTTTTGCAAGTTCTCGGAAAAGGAGACCGCCTATTTCAGAACGCTGATCAATTTCAACAAGGCGAAATCAGAAGCCCAGATCAGGATTCACTTCGAAAAACTCATGTCGTTTTCCTCTCCGGGAAAACAGCGGATCGAAAAATTCCAGTATGAGTTTTACCGGAAATGGTACTATACGGCAATTCGTTCCCTGATCGGGATCTACCGTTTTTCAGATGATGTTGAATCTCTCTCCTGCATGCTTACCCCCCCGGTCAGTTCGCGGGAAGTGAAAAAAGCGGTGGAGCTTCTGGTAAAGCTCGACATGATAAAAAAAGACGGTGACGGATACTATACTTTATCGAATGCATTTGTTACCACCGGCGAATCGTGGCAGTCTCTGGCGATACGGGATTTTCAACGTGAGACCATCAGGCTCGCCGGAGAATCGCTCGATCGGCATCATAAAAAGGATCGGGACATATCCACTGTATCGGTTGCAGTCAATAAAAAGGACCTGCCGGAACTGAAACTGAGGATAACGGAATTCAGAGATGCTATTTTAAAACTTGCGGAAAACAGTGATGACCCAGATTGTGTTTATCAGTTGAATGTACAGCTTTTTCCGATGGCGGATACCACGGTGGAAAAGTCATGAGAATGAAACGTTTTATAGCATTCCTGTTTCTCCTGCCGCTGACGGGCGCGGTGACTTTCCAGTGTACCAGTATCGCCGGAGGAAACGGATCGGAAACCACGAACGGCTACGTGGCCGGACGATTTATCGATGAGGATGGTTCTCCGGCGGTTCAGGCACGGGTAATGCTTCTGGCCAGTACCTACAATCCGGTTGAAGATGGTGCTGTTCCGGATTCACTGACGGATACCACCGATGAAGAGGGACGGTATCTGTTGCGTACATCGGGAGAGGGTATTTACAATATCGAAGCGGTTGATCCCGGTTCGGGTAAACGGGCGCTTATCAGCAGTGTCCCGGTAGTGCAGAATGATACCGCGCATCCTGAAGACCGCAAGATTCGGAACACGGGAACGATTCTGGTCGTCCCCGGGGAAACGAGGATTTCTCTTGACGGGTATCTTTATATTCCCGGAACAACCTGTTTCTCGGAGATTCACGGTGAACGCATCCGGATTGATTCGGTGCCGACCGGTTCCATTACTTCGATGGTGTATACGGCGGCCACCGGTTCCGTCGCCGACAGTGTGATTGCAGCCGATATTTCCGTGTCCCCGGAAAATACCACGGTTATCGCGGAATCTTCCGTCTGGAAGTATTCCCGGAGGATTTTATTGAATACCGGCATTTCAGGCGCGGATATCGCGGGAACCGTTACTGATTTCCCGGTTCTTATCCGTTTGACGGCGGATAATTTTGATTTCAGTCTGGCACAGGACGACGGATCTGATATCCGTTTCATGAAATCTGATTTTTCTACACTGCCTTGCGAAATTGAACGCTGGGATACCGGCAATCGGAAAGCTGAGTTGTGGGTGAAGGTCGATACGATTTACGGTGGCGACAGCCTGCAGGAGTTGTCGATGTACTGGGGTAATCCCGATGCTGCTATGGAGTCGAGCGGCGCGGATGTGTTCGATACGGCGGACGGTTTTCAGTCGGTCTGGCATCTCGGCGGAAACGGGACCTCCGTTGTCGATGTGACGGCAAACGGGTACAACGGTACACAGAGCGGCACTGTCTCACGGGTTGAGGGAATGATCGGTTACGGCCGGTATTTCAGTGGTTTAGGCAATTTTGTAGAAATCGGTAATGCGGTTGACCCCGATGTCGCGGAGTTTACCGTTTGTGCATGGGTCAAGCCATCCGGGTCTAACTACCGTACAATACTTTCGAAGAGCGCAGGTGGGGAGCCCTCTTCGTCGTACGGATGGCTTTTTGAATTCGATCCGGAAGGTGCACTGGTGGTGTTCATGGCGACCGATACCGGAGTGTGGGGTGAACCTCGGACATTCGTTTTATCTTCGGATCCCGCGACGGTCGATACTGTGGAATGGCATCATGTGGCTCTTGTCATCGATCGGTCCGCCAATAATAAATGCGCGATATATCTGGATGGTATTGATGTGAGTTCGCGTCCGGCTGCGGGAGATATTACCGGTCTCGGCGAGGTTGTAAATTCAGTCCCGCTGAGGATCGGGGCCGAAAGCGATGGCGAAGGACCGCTGCTCGGTTCTCTGGATGAATGCTCTCTTTCCGTAAGGGCGCGTTCGGCGGATTGGATCAGACTCTGTTACATGAACCAGAGAATGGACGATATGCTAGTGGAATTCAGGTGAAATTATCTGATTCGTCAGTGAGAATTCGGAAATTTAACAGGAATGCTTTCGAGGCGAAATGATGTCTGCCGGAATCTAACAGAAAAAGAGTGACTGGGAAAAAGGGTGCGGCAGAGTTCACCGTTGTGTTGCGGCATAATACGTCACAGTAGTAACAGAACAAAATAATAATGCAGAAGGAGTACAATATGGTTAACTTCGCGACAGGTGGAAATGATACCGGCAGTAAGATCAAAGCGGCTGTTTCGACAGGAAAAATTCCATTGCTCAGACTGGATTTTCCTCGAGCCGTATCGCGGGGTGCGGTGAGAATGAGTCTGTTCGATGAAAGCGGGCGTCTGGTGACGACGCTGTTTGCCGGACAACTCTCCTTCAGCAATCTGATGCTCCCGTTGAACCGGGATAAAATCGGCAGGGGTGTGTATGTGCTGAAAGTATCGCATGATAATACCACTTCCGAAGCGGTGCTGCGCTTCGCCTTGTAGTTGAATACGGAACTGAGGAAACGGGGCCATTCAGTGGTGAAGATCGTATCGGGTACCCGTAATCTCAGCCGTATCGCGAACGAACCGAAAACATCTATTGACGATTGTAGGTTTTAACGAGTGCCCGGAACGTATCCATCAATGATTCATCCCGGAAGCGACGCGACTCCCCATCCCACCACCTGATTTTTCCTCATCGAATGAACGAAGGTGTCGACCCGGAAAATCATTTTCTCGCCGTTGACCTGTACATCGAGGAGAACGTACTTCTCGCCTGAACTGTTGATGGAAAAACGGGGCAGGGTACTGACGATGTTTTTCATGTTTTTCCCGTTGGTGCCGGAAACCTTGACTCCCGCACTACTGATCCCGAACCGGTGCCATATTAGATCTGAAGTACGGTCGGTGTAGCAGACCCGGTAGGTAACCGTCAACGTATCTCGGGTGCATTCCTTTTCTGAAACGTGCAGTACCGAAAACTCCGCGGAGGACGACGGTCGCCTGAACAGACAGGGAAGATCGTGAAGGGCGATTCCGTTGGAGGAGATGTCTGCACTGGAAGCGACGAGAACCAGTTCCCTCGGTGCAGGTGAATCGGGGGATACAACGGTGTCGAGTGACCATACCTGCGGGAACCTGCCTTCGTACAACGGGGCGATTACTGTTCCGTGGTAGTGCTGTTGCTCCGGACTCCGCTGCCGCAAGGTCGGGTTGACCAGGATCGCGGCGCGGGTACCATTGAAGGTGCATTTTTCAGTGTAGAATTCCGGAGAATACATTCCGGTTCCTGCCGCGAAAAGTTGATTGGAGACAGTTCCCTGCAGGGGAAACGTGATGAAGGTCACCGGTTGCCCGGCAGGGGTAGTGTCGCCTATTCCGGCGAGATAGCGCTCGGATTTTCTCTTGAAAATTGTTTTAAACAGTGTGGAAACCGGGTTCACTTTCAGTCCCGGCAGCAACCTGCCGTCTCTTAATTGCGATGCACCGATCGAGGGGTCTCCGGAGAATTTACTGAGAACATATGCGGCATAGGTAATTGGGTTCTGTGCCGCCCGTTCCCGGCTGAGTAGATCGATGGTACGGTTCCGTGCCCATTGTTCCTCCCGTTCCCGGCGTTCGGCAAACAACGGGGCATGGCATAACGTCGAGTTGCCGTGTATATCGCTCAGCAGAAAGGTGAGCAGGGAATCATCGGGACGGGCATTGAGGATGATGTCCGCAGAACGGTGTTGTTCTCCTGAAAATCGTACCGTATCCATTCTGCTGCCGCAGATAATACGGCAATTTTTCAACCCGTACCGGCTGGCACATTCAAGTTGAATTCTGCAGATCGTCACTGAATCGTGAATCGCCACTTTTACAAATTCGGGCGGAATGGAGTGACCGGCAGTAAAGCTGCTCGGATAACGTGGTGTGGCTCCCCAGGACGCAAGCCGGTACTCGATTATTGAAAAAGATGAGCGATCGTCCGGGAGTGCGGTGTCTTTATGAACGAGTCGCCCTTTTTCAAGGAGCCAGGAATTGCCGTCAACACTGAACACCCAGCTGTCACGAAAATCTCTTTTGAGGAAACGGCATCGTGATGTAAAGGTGTTTGCCCGGCGGATTACTGCGTTGATCTTTTCATCGGGATCCGGAGCCTCGGCTGCGGGAGAGGGGAGCGGCAGGTAGCAGGGATGCCTCGGCTGGTGAGAGTAAACGGTGACGGTCTGGTCGGCGCTGGTCGGTGTGCGGAAAACGGTGATCGCCGAGTCAACCACGAGCGAATCGTTGAGAAGTGAACGGGCGAAGACGGTCAGACGTCCCGCCAGAGTGTCACTGGTAAAGTGCTGGGTAAAACGCAGGTCAAGATAATCGAATCCGCAGTAATAGGCGGTTTCGCGAAGCTCTTTGACATTAGTGAACCAGCGACCGTGACTTTTGTCACAGTCGGAACAGGCGCCCGGAAGTGGGGAGGACGGCGGTGCCGGGGTATTCGACGGCCGTAATTCAGTTATATACGGCATACCGGTATCCGCGGGGGGGCTCAACTCCACGTAATTTTTTTCCGTGTGAACCGAGGCCGGTATACCGAGTACCGTCCCGGTGACACAGAACAGAAGTGTGGCTGCGAGCGGATTACCGAAAGAGACGGGCGATCGGAATTTCATGCGGTAGCATACCTGTGCGGATGGTGGAATTTTGAAGAAACACTGTTATATAATAATATAAATACGCAGTGGAAAAATGAATCGGTATGGAGGGCCAAAAAAAAGTCGCCGGGCATTGCACCCGGCGTTTTCGCTTCACCTAAAATTGCTGCAAGAGGGCCTTGCAGGTAGGAATAATTGCTGGTAAGATCAATATACTAGCATATTTTTCCCGTGCGCAAGGAAAATATAAACTTTTTCCGAATTTTTTCCACCATGCCTGAAACAAACTTATTACTGGGTTTTTAATTTTTTGGGGGGATTGAAAAAGGTATAAAAAAGTCGCGCCGGCATTGCACCGGCGCTTTCCGCTTCACCTAAATTGCTGCAAGAGGGCCTTGCAGGTAGGATAGTAATTGCTGGTACTGATAAAATAACTCGGATAAAATAGAAATGCAACTTTTTCTATATTTTTTTTTATTTTTTTGTGGATTACTTCACTACTTCGCCATTTACCCAGTTAATCTCAGTAATAACCGGTTTTTCTCCTGAAGAATAATCAAAAAAAAGTTCTTTTCCGTTCTTTTTTCCCTCACTGAACGTTACCTGGTATACTTTCCTGCCCTCGGTATCAAAGCCGGTTTCAACTCCTTTTTTCAAGCCTGAAAAATAGTGCTCGATTTTTGCAACGGTTCCGTTTTTATGGTAGGTGATTTCCGTACCGTGCCGACGGTCGTATTTGTAGGTGGTTTCCTTCTTTTTGTTGCCTTCCGGTCCCCAGAAAATTTCCTTGCCGGATTTCTGTCCCGACCGGTAACGGGTTTCTCTGAGTTTCGCCCCGAAGGCGTCCCATACCGTTTCGATTCCGTATTTTTTTCCATTTCGGTAGGTTGCCTCACTTTTTTTCTTTCCATTGGGATACCAGATCGTGCAGATTCCATGCTTTAACGGTTCATTTGACAGTGGCGATTCTTTGAGTGAGTACCGTATCTGACCTTCATCGGTACTTTCCTCGATCATTTTTATGGAAAAGCAGCTTACTGCCAATGTACTGATGATGATGGTAGTGGTAAGGATACTGTGTTGCTGTTTACCGGTCACGTAGAGAAACTCCCCTGTTTTCGAGCTGCTTTGGTGGGTAACGCTGCAGCCTGTAGTGAATTAAAACTATTATTTCCTGTCTGCTGGTACCGATGGCGGTTTTCCGCATCTATTATATTTTAATATGCTTGAATTTACAAGAATCGCTGTTATAAACGCAATTGAATCAGTGACAACGGCAGTTTTTCAAGGTGTAACACATTGGCTATAACCACTTCGCAGCAGACTCTCTCAGATCGTCTCGCCGTAATTCGTGAGCGGATCGCTGACGCCTGCCGGAGATCCCGGCGCCCGGTTGATTCGGTGGAATTGATTGCGGTAACGAAGCTGCATCCTGCGGAGACGCTCCAGGAATGCATCGATTGCGGAGTGAAGCACCTCGGTGAAAACCGTGTCGGCGAAATAATCGAAAAGGTTCCCCGTTTGCAGGGCGATTTTACCATGCACTGTATCGGGCATCTGCAGACCAATAAAGTGGCGAAAGTTCTTCCTTTTATTCAGATGCTGCAGTCGGTGGACCGGGTGCGTCTTGTCGAAACTCTTGAACGGCATCTGCCGGAAGGAACCTCGCTGCCGGTGCTTGTTGAGGTTAATACCTCCGGTGAAACGACAAAAAACGGTTGCAGTGCTCAGGAGTGCAGGGCGTTGATCGAGCGGATGCTTTCCGGAGGACGGCTCGTGCCGTCCGGGTATATGACCATCGGGCCGCTTGACGGCGGCGAACGGCAGGTCCGGGAGGCTTTTTCGCTGCTGCGTGCCACCGCCGAATCGAACCGGGATCTTATCACCGCCCCCGAGTTGTCGATGGGAATGAGCGGTGATTTCGAGTGGGCGATTGAAGAGGGTGCAAGTATGGTGCGAATCGGGACACTTCTGGTGGGAGAACGCTGCTGATGTACAGTCTTATCGATATACTCTTTCGTTTATATGAAGTGATTATTATTATACGGGTGCTTTTTTCATGGATCAGAGTCGATGAGTACCATCCGGTGGTGCAATGGGTATACCGTCTTACCGAACCGCTGCTTGAACCGATCCGGCGGGTACTTCCCACCGGACGGATCGGTATCGATTTTTCACCGTTTCTGCTGCTGCTCGCTCTCGCGCTGGTACGCAGAATCGTGTTCAATATACTTTTTTAAATTTTCAGCCGGGAGTTGGCATGCGAATCACGCCGCTTGATATCAGAAAACAGCCGTTCAGACGGACCATGCGCGGGTTTGATCCCGACGCGGTGAACAGTTTCCTGGAGATGGTCGCCTCGGAGTATGAATCGATCATCGGTGAGAACAGCGGTTTTGCCACCCGCATTAAAAATCTCGAACTCAAGCTCGAGGGGTACGAGAAAATCGAGCGTATGCTCAACGAAACGCTCATTACCGCGCAGAAAGCGACCGATGAGGCACGTGTCAATGCTCAGAAGGAGGCGGAACTGATCATCAAGGATGCGATGATTCGGGCACAGCGGTACGAGGATGAGGCGCGGTCGCGCGTGCATGCCCTCGAGAGCGAAGCGATCACCCTGCGCAATCAGCGCGACAGCTTTCTGGCGCGTTTCAAGGCAATGCTCACCACACAGCTCAATCTGCTCGGAGTAATCAGCGGGGAGTTGCGCGGACTGCAGGGTGAAGAGGGAATCGCTCCGGTGATGGAACTTGCCGATGATGAACCGACCATGGAAGAGGTTCCTCCGCAGCCCGATGTGCGGTCGATGGAAGAAGTGTAAACTTCATGTCGTCGCGTTGCACGTTTGCCGTCAGGATCAGACCCCGGGCCAAACGTGATGCCATCAATATCGCCGCCGATGGCACAACCGTGCTGGTATCGGTGACGGCACCACCGGTTGACAATAAGGCGAACGGGCAGTGCATCAGGCTGCTCGCGAAAAAAACGGGGTGCCCCCGATCATCCTTTTCCATCATCAAGGGAGAACACTGCCGCGACAAGGTGATCGCCTGTGAAAGATTGACCGTGGAGGAGGTGTTCGAAAGGCTGACGACGACCTCTCCCGGGGTGGCGAAGGGAATTGATGGATGAAAAATGGTCATGTTTTATTTATGGTGCTCTATGTATTGAAATAAATAAGGTACCAATTCTGAATACCTGAACAATTAATGAAAAAGTAAAAATTACGACTGGACACTCCTGTTTGCCTCGCCCTCCGGGAGAGGGGCAGGGGAGAGGTCAAGGAGCTCAAACAATGTCGAATACATTTTCTATGCTGCAGGAAGCGGAGAAATTCATTCACGCGAGGAGTGCCGTATCGCCTGAATTCGGTATTATCCTCGGTACCGGACTGGGACGTCTGGCCGATACAATCGAAAAAGAGGCGGTGATCCCTTACGAGGAGATTCCTCATTTTCCGGTGTCAACGGTCGAGGAGCATGCCGGTAAACTGATTATGGGAACACTCTCCGGAAAAAAGATCATGGCGATGCAGGGACGCTTTCATTTTTACGAGGGGTACACGATGCAGCAGATCGTGTTTCCGGTTCGTGTCATGAAAATGATGGGGGTGAAAACACTCGTGGTCTCCAATGCGTGCGGCGGCATCAATCCGCTTTTTCCACCGGGATCGATCATGGCGATCACCGATCACCTCAATCTGCTCGGCGGCAATCCGCTGATCGGACCGAATGACAACCGTATCGGAATCCGCTTTCCCGACATGTCCGAACCATACGCCAAAGAACTGCTTGACACGGTTGCGGACGTGGCTCTCAAAAACGGCATTCGGCTTGAAAAGGGAGTATACGCGGCAATGAGCGGTCCTTCTCTCGAAACGAAAGCGGAATACCGGATGCTCAAGATTCTCGGCGCCGACGTTATCGGCATGAGCACCGTTCCAGAAGTGATTGCGGCGGTACACGCCGGCCTGCGGGTACTCGGACTTTCGGTGATCACCGATTCCTGTCTGCCCGATGCACTCGAACCGACGGATATCAAGAAGATCATTGCCGTTGCCGATCGTGCCGAACCGGTTCTGGTGAAGCTTATCAAGAAAGTATTAGAGGTACTATGAACGCTGCATCGTTTTCTCCTGTTTCACCCCGTGTACGTTTTCCTGAAATCGAGTCGGAAATTCTCGCGTTCTGGAATGAAAAGCGGATTTTCGAGGCTTCTCTCAAAGCAACCGAAAAGAGCAAGGCGTACGTTTTTTATGATGGCCCTCCGTTCGCCACCGGGCTGCCGCACTACGGCCACCTGCTCGCCGGCACGCTCAAGGATATCGTTCCCCGTTTCTGGACAATGCGAGGTAATTATGTCGACCGTCGTTTCGGCTGGGACTGCCATGGACTGCCGGTCGAAAACGAAATGGAACGGGAGTTCAAGGTTTCGGGAAAACGGGATATCGAGAAACTCGGTATTCATCTGTTCAACGAGGCGTGCCGGTCGATCGTGCTGCGCTACACATCCCAGTGGGAACAGGTGGTGAAACGGATGGGGCGGTGGGTCGATTTCGAACGGCAGTACCGCACCATGGACCCTTCCTTTATGGAAAGCATCTGGTGGGTGTTCGGCGAGGTCTGGAAGAAAGGACTGATTTATCAGGGATTCCGCGTGCAGCCGTACTGTCCGCGCTGCGCGACACCGCTTTCCAATTTCGAGGTGAATGAAGGATACAAGGATACCGACGGGCCGTCGATCACGGTCTCGTTTCCGGTGATCGGCGAGGAGACGACGAAGTTTCTCGTCTGGACCACCACGCCGTGGACGCTCCCGTCGAACGTGGTGCTCGCCGCCGGTCCCGATATACAATATGTAAAGATCCGTGACGGGGAGAATCAGTTTATTCTTGCCGAGGAACGTCTCGGGGCGTATTACAAGAATGCCGGAGAGTACGAAATCATCGCCACGATGACCGGTCGGGAACTCGAAGGGATGCGGTACAAACCGCTGTTCGATTTTTTTGCCGATCGCGACGAGCGGTTTTTCCAGGTGGTATGCGCCGATTATGTGTCAACCGACGACGGCACCGGTATCGTGCATATCGCCCCGGCGTTCGGTGAAGACGACTTCCAGGTGGGGGCACGTCTGGGGCTGCCCATTGTCTGTCCGGTCGATGACGAGGGAAAATTTACCGATGAGGTGCCGCAATGGAGCGGTCGTCTGGTGTACGAGGCGGACAGCGATATCATTGCCGCACTCAAGGCGGCGGGAAGACTGCTTGTTAGAAGCACGGTTTCCCACCGGTATCCGTTCTGCTACCGCTGCGATACGGCGCTGATCTACAAAGCGATCACCACCTGGTTCATGAAGATCGAACCCCTCAAAGCGAATATGCTCGCTAATAACGAACAGATCCACTGGGTGCCGCAGCATCTGCAGAAGGGGCGGTTCGGAAAAGGCATCGAAAGTGCGCCCGACTGGAATATCTCAAGGAACCGTTACTGGGGAACGCCGTTGCCGATCTGGTTGTGTGAGTGCGGTCATAAGGAGTGCGTAGGAAGTCTTGACCGGTTCCATGAGCTTGCCGGCGGCGGCGACCGGAAAAAAGGGGCTGCGGTGCATGCCTCGGTGGTGGAAAAAGTAATGGAGCGTCTGCGCGGAGACGCCCGACAGCGGTTATCGGATGCGGGAATCGATACCGTGTGGGCGGATCGTATCGAAGCGGCGCATATCGACGGGCGCGATCTGCATCGGCATATTGTCGACGAGCTGTCGCTCACCTGTCCGGTCTGCGGAAAAAACGTCATGGTACGCACTCCTGAGGTGTTGGACTGCTGGTTCGAATCGGGGTCGATGCCGTACGCGCAGATGCACTATCCGTTCGAGAACAAGGAGCGGTTCGAACAGGGATTCCCTGCAGATTTCATCGCCGAGGGGCTCGATCAGACTCGCGGGTGGTTTTACACGCTCACCGTTCTCGGTGCGGCGCTGTTCGGAAAACCGGCATTCAGGAATGTTATTGTCAATGGAATTATTCTCTCGGAGGACGGCAAGAAACTCTCGAAGCGACTGAAAAACTACGCGCCGCCTCAGGAAGTGCTCGATGAGCTGGGTGCCGATGCGTTGCGACTGTTTCTGATCAATTCTCCCGCTGTCAAGGCAGAAGACCTGCGGTTTTCGGAAAAAGGGGTAATGGAAATGTCGCGGGCGGTACTGCTGCCCTATTGGAACGCCTATTCATTTTTCATCACCTATGCGAATGTTGACGGTTGGAAACCGCAGTCGGCGGAACCCCCTGAAAACGCCACGGAACTCGATCGCTGGATCATCTCGCTGCTCAATCATACGGTAACGTCGGTCGCCGCCGAGATGGAACAATACAACCTTTTCAAGGTGGTGCCCCTTCTGGTCGATTTTATCGATAATCTTACCAACTGGTATATCAGACGCAGCAGGCGCCGTTTCTGGAAGAGTGAAAACGACGGCGACAAGGATCTCGCCTACCGAACGCTTTATTTTGTGCTTATCGAATTTACAAAAGTTATGGCGCCGTTTCTGCCGTTTCTTACCGAGGCGATCTACCGCAATCTGGTGGCGGGCGTCATTGACGGCGTTCCGGAAAGTGTGCACCTTACGGCGTTTCCCTCGGAGCGCGGCGGGCTCACGGATGCCGATCTGGAACTCAAGGTACATCTGGTACGGCAGGCCGTCACGATGGGAAGGGCGCTGCGGAGCAGATATACCATCAAAACCAGGCAGCCGCTGCGGGAATTCACGATTATCGTGCGTGATGAAGGGACCTGCTCACTGCTGCGGACGATGGAACAGCAGATCCGCGAAGAACTCAATGTCAAGCATGTCACGTTCGATACCCGCGAGGAAACCGTGGTGACGGTTTCGGCGAAAGCGAATTTCAAGCGGCTCGGCAGGGTGTTCGGCCCTGCCATGAAAACCGCCGCCACAGAGATAGAGAAGTTTACTTCCGCTCAGATCGCGGAGCTGGAAAAGGGTGGAACGATTGCCGTCGCCGACCGGCCGATCACGTTCGAGGATATCGAAATCCGGCGTACAAAAAAAGAGGGGGTCGAGGTCGAAACCGAAGGAGAACTGACGGTGGCGCTCGATACCACGGTTACCGACGAATTGCGTGCCGAAGGAATGGCCAGGGAATTCGTCAACCGTATACAGAATATGCGCAAGACCGCCGGGTTGGAAGTGAGTGACCGGATTACCATTGTGGCAACGGCACCGGGGAGCTGTGCGGCGGCACTCGAGGAGCATCGGGAATACATTTGTGCGGAGACGCTCGCGAAATCCCTATGTCTTGACGATACGGATACGGCCGAAAAAGAGACTGTTGATGTTGACGGCAATGAAGTTGCGGTCGCCATCCGACGGGTTGAATAAGCGGACAGGCGGGAACAATTGTCATTTTTAAGAAATCGCTGGATCCGCGGAATGCGGTATGCACTGCTGCGGGGTGTTATCAGGGGTGTTACCGGCATAGTGGGTCTGGTACCCCGAAAAGCAGGCCTTGCTTTTTTCGCTGTTGCAGGAAACGTGATCTATTCGATACCGCATGCCGATCGTAAAAGAACGCTGACCCATTTACGCAGTATCTACGGCGGACGCTGGAGCGAAATGAAAATCAGGACCGTTGCACGTGGCGTTTACCGTGAGTTGGGAAAAAACTTTTACGATGCCTTCTATCTGGCCCGCGCGAAGCCTGAAATTGTCGACCGGTTGATAAAAACCGATCCGCTGGAACCGGTCCGCAGTGCGTATGCGGAGGGACGGGGATGCATTATGATTACCGCTCATACCGGTTGTTTTGAAATGCTGCTTCCTTTGTTTTCGAATTTCGGTTTCAGATGTTTCGCGATCGGAAAGAAACTGCATGATGAAGGGCTCGATAAACTCATCAGCAGGGAGCGCAGCGGTAATGACAGCATCTATATGGACCGGTCGGAAGGTACGGGAAAGATTCTACGGCTCCTGCGTGAAGGGAGAATGTTCGGTGTGCTGATCGACCAGGATATATCGGTGGAAGGAGTGTTTGCCGACTTTCTGGGAAAACCGGCGAATACGCCGTCGGGACCGGTAAAAATGGCGATGCGGTTTGATATTCCATTGTTCGTCGTGACGACTGCACGGCAGCGGAATAATACCCATTATGTCTACATCAACGGACCGGTGCCCATGGAAAACAGCGGTACTGCAGAGGATAATCTGGTGAAAAATATCGGAACGGTTAATCGCATCATCTGTGATACTATTGAACGGTATCCGGAGCAATGGGTCTGGATGCACCGAAGGTGGCACCGGAAACCGGCAGCGGAGCATGGTACAACGGGAGCTGCAACGTAATGAAGCTGTTTCATGTATTGCCGGTATTGCTGGTTTTTATGTTACTTGTCGTTTTGTTATCCGGTGCGGGGTGTGCCCGGAAAAAAGAGGAACTCCCCGTGGCTGCCGATACCGTCGGAGTACCGGTCCAGGAGTTTTCCGGTACGACGCTTCATTTTTTCAACAAGGGATTTATTCAATGGAAGCTTGATGCCGACTATATGAGCAAGCCTCTCAGCGATACCGGATCGATCACCGTTATTCCGGTGCGGCTCACACTCTATGATTCAACGGGAGTGGTGCGCAGCAGGGTACTGGCGGATTCGGGGATCATCGGGAAGGGAATGAATCAGTATAACGTCTGGGGAAACGTTTATATCAGGACCCGTGATTCGATGGTGGTGCAGACGGAACGTCTCAAATGGTTCAAGGAGCGCCGGAAGGTGGAATCGGACACGTTCGTTCAGATAGAGACGAAAAAAGGCGATGTTCTCAGAGGTAAAGGACTTGATGCGGTTGAGGATTTCTCGAAATTCTCGTTCAAGTCCGATGTCACCGGTAAATTCCCCGATTTTGAAAAAAGGGTCGAGACTGACGATGAAGCGGTTTTCTGAGATTACTTTTTCGGGGAAGACACCCCTTCTCGGGGTTGTTGTGCCGGTGGTGCTGTGGTGCCTGATCAGTATTTCAGCCGCGGAGATGCCTTCGGAAAAAAAGAATGCCGCGCTGATTCTCAGATCGGCGAACAGCAACGAAAACAGTTATTCGGGTGGTGAATTCATCAGTGTGCTGCGGGGAAATGTCGTATTCCTGTATGATGATATCACCATACGGTCCGATGAGGCGACCTGGTGGCGCAGTGCGGGAAGGGTCTATTTCAGGAACAATATTCATATCTCTCAGAAGTCGCAGCTGCTTACCTGCGACCGAATGGAGTTTACGAAGCAGACCAACCGCATCGATGCGAATGGGCATTTCCATTACCGGGATACGGCACAGCTCACGGAACTTACCGGAAACAAGGCGACCTATCGTCTCGATACGAAGTTTTTCACCCTCACCGGAGCGCCACGTCTGGTACGGTTTGATACGACTTCCGCCGAAACGCTCACCATTGTCGGCAGGAAGGTTACCTATGCCGATTCAATCAAAGAGGCGACCGTATACGACAGTGTGGTGATCACCAAGGGCCCTCTGGTATCACACTGTGGCAGAGCGGTATACAATACTGAAAGCAGTATCGCCCTGCTGCGGATCGATCCGCGGGTTACGTACGATATTCACGAAATCGTCGGTGACTCGATCGATCTGCAGTTCGGTAAGGAAGCGCTTGAGGGGGCGTCGATATACGGCAGTGCTCACGGGGTGTACATCGATACTGCACAGAAGGGAAAAGATACCGCCTTTACGCATGTCTGGGGCGACAGCCTCTATATGTCGATCTCCGACAGCGGGTATCTCGATTCGCTCTGGGTGGTCGGCAAGGCGGTCAGCAAATATTTCGCGGCATCATCAGCCGATATGGTCAACCAGGCCAACGGCAAGGTAATGCTCATGTCATTCGGAAAAGACGGGAATGTCAACCGGGTGAAGCTGTGGGGCAATGCGCGCAGTACGTATTTTATTGAAGAGAACGACGGCCGGGGAGTCAACGAGGCCAGCGGCGACAGTATTACCGTCGTATTTTCCAAAGGGAAAGCGTCGTTTCTCAATCTGGCGGGAAGTGCCCGAGGAGTGTTTTTCCCGCGGGATATGTAGCAGGTGTCAATCCTTAATGGTTTCTGTTCAAAATAAGATGTTTTTCAGGTTTTCGATCGGTACGCCTCCTGAAAGTGGGATAAATGAAAAGGTGCAACGCACTATATACAATACGTTTGAGAAACGGAAGTGGCAATCCCCCGAAGGGGAACTTGTAAGGAAGAAAGAGTATGGCTCAATAAAAGTCCCACCGCGGGGAATTATTAGGGGGCGTAAATGTCAATGCTGAATAGATTCTATATGCCTGAGTACTTACTAAACGAAAATCATACTTTTTTTGCTGGAGCACAGAAGATTTATGGAAGAAAACAGTAACCGACCGGCCGACGAAACCCTCCACGGTGCTGCAGAGGAAGCCGGACAACCGGTTGCGGATGCCGCCACGCCATTGACTATTTCCAATGATCCGGAGCTGGCGCCGACGCAGTCGGGACGCGAGATCCGGACCGAGGGACTCATAAAAATCTACAACAAGCGCAGAGTGGTCGACGGCGCATCGATCACGGTCCGTCAGGGAGAGATTGTAGGACTTCTCGGACCGAATGGTGCGGGAAAAACCACTACCTTCTATATGATCGTCGGACTGATCCGTCCGAACAAGGGAAGGATTTTTCTCGATAGTAAAAACATTTCCCGCAAACCCATGTACAAAAGAGCCCGTATGGGCATCGGCTACCTCCCGCAGGAGGCGTCCATTTTCCGCAAGCTGTCGGTGGGGGACAATCTCATGGCGATTCTGGAGCATCAGCGTATGAGCGCGAAGGAACGCAAGATCCGCATGCGGCAGTTGCTCGATGAACTGCATGTAGCTCATCTGGAGAAAAGTCTGGGATATATGCTTTCCGGAGGGGAACGGCGCCGTGTGGAGATCGCCCGGGCGCTTGCCATCCGGCCCGATTTTATTTTACTCGATGAGCCGTTCGCCGGCGTCGACCCGATTGCGGTCGAAGACATACAGTCGATCGTGCATGATCTGCGCACCAAAGGCTACGGTGTGCTCATCACCGATCACAATGTCCGGGAAACCCTCCGTATCACCGATCGCGCCTACATTATGGCCGAAGGGAAAATTCTTATTTCCGGTACCGCCCAGGAGCTGGCGGTTAACCCCGAAGCCCGGCGGATTTATCTGGGGCAGAATTTCCGTCTTGACTGATTGAACTGAAATGTGGCCACCGGATCCGATTACGAAAAAACCGTACTATCCGGTTCTCGTTATTTATAAAAGCAATACGTACCGGTTTCCCCGATCTCTATAAGCGCCGCACACGTCATTCAGCACTTCCGGTGCTCTGCCAAACGGATGCTACCTTATAAAATGTACAGCCGGCACTGAATCTGTTACGGAAACACTCAACCTCAATTATTAAAAGTATCCCGATACCGTCAGCATACCGCTGCTGTACACACCGCCGAACTCACTCTTTCTTACATCACCGACACCGATCGAACCGCCCAGTTTAACGGTAAGGTTATCGGAATGGCTATACTCGAGCGAGGGCAGTACCATTGCAGAGTGGTCGGTGATATTACCAAGTGCATTGATCGCCAGTGTCCAGTACCGGAAAAATTCCTTCGACATTCCGCCGAACACGTAGTGCTGTCCCATGCCTGCCATCTCTCCGTTCATCAGGTAGAGCAGGTGATCGAGCGAGTAGTTGTTTCGGTTGTCGGCACCCAGCCGGTTGAAGTAATATTCAGCCATAAGGTACAGGCCGTTCTCGAAGGTATAGTAGCCGCCGATGTCGGTCTGCAGGTAGAGCCGGTCGGTATCCGTATAGCGCTGTCCCTCTTTTCGCGGGTTGGTGAGCGCGAGTTCGGCAAATACTCCCACATTGCCGATCTGTCCGGCAAGATCGCCGCCGAGAATCATCCGCTCGGGAAGACCGAAGAGTGCCGCATCAGCGGTGTGAATACGGGTGGCTGAGAGTGACAAGTCATACCCGGTAATGTTGCCTTTGCAGCGCAGTCCCGCGCTGGTCTGATCGAGAGCGGTACCGGGAGACACGACGAGTGAAAGTCCCGAAAGATCACCGAGCGGGATTTCCGCACGGATCGCGTTGATCCCTACTTTCGGTGCGGTCGGGTCGGCCGGGTTTTTCTTGTTCCATACATCGGTCGGATTCCAAGCGTAGCCGGTACCCCAGCCGATCATCTGCCGGCCGATAAAAAAATCGACACTCTTGAAAAAGAGTTTTACTACCGCTCGGTCGAGCAGTACTGAAGTACGCGGATACAGCGTTGAATAGGGGAGGTGCCTGATGAATGCATCGAGGTCGAAACTGCCGCCATCCATACCGTAAAACTGTGCCATCAGATCATTGATATTTGTCCAGGTGACGGAGTTGGTGTCAATGGAACCCAGGGACGTATTGATAAAACCTTCGAGTGCACCGTACACAATCCGGTTGGTGACCGACGAGTCGTCCATGAGCATGAACGGATCAAGAGGTTGGAGTGCGGCACTGACGATTCCGTGCAGTTCGATACCGCCGCGGTCGCCGTATTCCCATGCCCCTTCGAGACGGGCAGACGCGATATCGGTCCAGGTGTGATCATCGTCGGTGTACATTGCCGTCGTGTTTTCAACATATCCGGTAAACTGCGGCTGGGCTCCGGCCGACAGTGCTATGGTTGATACGGTAAGCACTGTAAAAAGTGCCTGATTCATAGTCATCTCCTTTACCAGTTAGAATAGAAACCATTTCCCCTCTCTCTCGGGAAAGGCCTGCACAGAGGCCCTTGAAGTGGGGAGCAGGGAGAGGTCGAGAGGTTACCGTTTAAGAATCCGTTCACTGAACAGGTCTGGTTTCAAATCGATATCATATTCAATTTTGCCTGTTTTCATGATGGTCTTACTCCCTTTCTGCACGTTATGCATTTCGATCGTTTCGGCAATCCAGTACTTTCCTGTTTTCGACGGGTTTTTCATGAAGAGCCTTTTCCAGAGTTCACCCTCTTCGTCGTAGTAGTGTCCTTCTACAGGAAGGAAATTTGATTTGTCTACATAATAAACGATGCGTGAGTAGGAAATGTCATTCTTGTTCGGTTTCATTTCGACGGTAAAGCAGTCGGTCCCGTCAATTGCTTTATCGGCGAGCAGCTTGCTGTTGTAATCTTCCCGCCGGTCGCTTGACGACATGTCTTCGTACGAGAAATCGGAATTGTTGACCGAGTGGTTTTTCTGGTTACTTGCGATTTTTCTCACCCGTCCGGTGCGGGCGGAGAAATACCAGATGTCATCGCCGTCGTTGAGCGTGAGAATCTTCATCCCTTTGATACGGGCAGGAGCGGTATATTCCATGAGTCCTTTGTCGCCCTTGTCGGCGCTGTAACTGATCAGCTCCGAAACGGTTTCTCGTCCGCCGCCGTCAATGACCGTCATGGTCATGGTCGCTTTCGATGTATTCGCGTTTTCGTTTTCTTCCATTTTATCGAGTACTTCATCAATTGACAGAGCAAAGAGTGATCCCGTCAGCAGAAGCGCACTTGCCAGCGTTTTGATCAACATGAGAATACCTCCTCGGAAAAGTTGGTGGTTATAGTATTCGTCTACAATATTTCGTGTAACTACTCGGGTATTTGACGTCCCTGTTCCGCTCATCCTGAGTCAGTCGAATGGTGAGCGGAGAGTTAATAACTGTTGCTTAATAATCGATGCAAATTCAATGAGACCCGAAAGTCGTACCGTCATCCCGGCGGAGGCCGGGATACAGCAGAGAGATGATAAACCGCGCTTGTCTATTCTGGACCCCGGCCTCCGCCGGGGTGACAGTATGCCGTCTATTCTGAGACGGTTGATAAAAGGCTTATATTTCGACAAGCTCAACATGAGCGACACCATAAACAGTGATTAAAAGTACCTGAGTCGTTACTATTTTGCATTTTTATTCTTTCCGGTAATGCTATCCCAAATGGTAATGATTGACGGCAGCAGAAATGCCGAGGTGATAAAACAGGTGCCCACACCGATGAAGAGCAGCTGCCCCATACCGGCTATACCACGATGCGACGCGAGTCCCATCGAACCGAAACCGATCATGGTGGTGAGCGAGGTGAGCAGAATCGCCCGACCGGTATATTTGATTACCATCGACATTGAATCTGGGCCTTCCAGCCGGTAGCGGTGAAGGATATGCACCCCGTCGTCAATGCCGATACCGATAATGAGTGGCAATGCCATAAAGCTCACCATCGAGAATGCCATACCGAGACCCGCCATAATACCCACCATCCAAATCGTACCGACCGCAAGAGGAACGATCGCGAGGATCGTGTACCGTATCGACCGGAAGTCAATAAGCAGGAAGGCGACTATGGCGATGGCGCCGAAAGTGACGGCCGTTGCACCCTTTTTTTTCATCATGTCGATCATGACCATCATCAGCATCGGCATGCCGGTCATTCGATCAGTGACTTTCACGGTAGCTTCGTTGAAACGGCGCAGCTGGCTCTCTTCCCAGATGTAATGTTTCGGGTACACGTTGATGAGCAGTGATGACGATTTATCGTTGGTGTAGCGCTCCTTTATGCTCTCGGGAATATTCTCGAGAGTAACGGTGTCGGTTGTCGCCATAGCCAGCAGTTTCTTTTTCATGACCGTTCCCATGATCTTCTGGAAGTTGCCGAGCATTCCGGTGTCCGATGCTGCGGCAACAATACCGGAAAGTTTGAGAATACCGCTTTCATCATCCGATTTACCGACGATCTGGTCGCACTTGTCGATTATCTTGTTGCCTTCGCCTGAACTCATGATGGAAAGTTCACCTATTTCGGCGATATTCTGATGAAGGCGTTCAAGTTCGCGGGCAAGGGTGTCCCGGTCGGCGGCGGTAAAGCGTCCGGTAACCTCTTTTTGCTCAAGGGACTGCCGGTAGTCTTCGATAATCGGAATATTTTCCAGCTGCACTTCGGTTCTCGGCAGAAATTCGGTAATGGCGTCAATCTGACCGATAAGTCCCGTTCGTTTTCCCAGTTTTTTGAACTGTTCCACTTTCTCCCTGCAGTCTTCAAGATTATCGGCACGCACCATGGCGAAATCGGGGGACAGTTCAAACTTGTCAAGTATTTTATCCTGGCAGATCATCGACGGGATCCCCACGGCTTCCATCTTCATCATATCGTATTCGAAATATCGTATTCGAAATAAATTCTGGAGAAACTCCGGATTGAGAGGAACGCGAGAATACCCGAAATGAGCACAATGGTTATCGCCGCCGGCAGCTTACTGACGAACGCTCCGGTGTGGTTGAGAAAACCGAACTGCAATGGCCGGGAGATAACATCGAATAGCGGAATTCTGAAAAAAGCCATACATCCTTTACCGGCACTGTTCCAGATATTCACGATAAAACCAAGATGCATTTTCCGCAGCAGGTTGCCCGTGACACTGTATCCCTTGTTGTCCCAGACGATAAGCGCGGGAAGCAGCAGCAGCATCGCAAACAGGGTGGTGAGAATGCCGGAACCGATGGCGATACCCATTTCCGAATATGCCTCGAACCCGGTGAGCCAGAGACTGAAAAAGACGATCGCCGTGGTCATGGCACCGGTGACGATACCGGCTCCGCTCCGGTTGAACATGAAAAAGATAGCGTCTTCCACCGACATGCCCTGTTCCCGCCCGTCACGGAAGCCGGAGATGACGTGTATACCGAAATCGATGCCGAGACCGATGAGGATAATACCGAAGCTGGCTGACATCATATTGATATAGTGGAGAATAAGCGCAATCAGACCGGTAGTCCAGATAAGTGCTACTGCGAGGGTGACCACTGAATAAAACGGATTTTTCCAGGTCCTGAACGATCCGATGAGCAGAAGAAGAATGAGAAGCAGCGCTATAACGCTGGACCAGCCGAAATCTTTCGCCATGGTATTGTTTTCGTCAATCTGGATCATCATTGCTCCGCTGCGCCCAAGAGTCAGGTCCGGATAGGTATCCTGAATGACCGAAAGGGTATCATCGATCCGGTATCCCAGATACATCGCATCATCGAACTGTTCCATTGAAACGGCCGGATGGAGCATGAGGAGCATCATGGTGTTGTCGGGAGAGATAAAATACTGGTCTCCGGCAATAAAGGCTTCAATCGCTTCGGCGGTTTTTGCCGAATCACCGGAAGCGATGTAATTACCGATACTCGATATGAATTTTCTCATTCCTTCGAGTCCCTGTACCGCCTGCGCCTCGCCGTCGATCGACGAGAGGTTTTCCGAATCGTCAATGAATTCCTGTTCAAAATTATCGTTGATGTTTCTGATGAGTGCCGGCAGCTCCAGTGAACCATACATGGTCGTCATGTTTTCCAGGTCACGGGTTTTCTGAATGATCATGCCGCTTTGTTCGATAAACTCGTTATCCACCTTGTAATCAATGCGGTCGACGAGTTGTACGGTGTCGTAAACGACCCCGCGGATCGGGTACTTGCCCTGCATGAGTGCGATTTTCTGTCCGAGCCCCATTTTTTCGGGGTGTGACGGTTTGTAAAGGGTAATGTTTTCAAGACGGCTTACCAGATCCTCGGCACAGGTCTTCATGGCCGTGACGTCCTTGGTGTCACTTTCTATCGTCAACATCACCGTCATGACGGATTTGTATTCGTCGATAATGTCCATGTATTCCTCGATTTGCGGAATACCCTTCGGCATCATGTCGGCGATCTGTGTCTTCATGGTCAATCGGCCGGAAACCGCCACCAGCACTACCGTCAGAAAAAGACAGAACAGGAGTACTTTTTTGTTGTGTTTCGTTACGAGCCGGGCAAGAAATCTGAAAAAACGTTCACGCATGCCTTCCTCCTTTTCTGGGCGGTCAGTTGAAAAATGAGCGGATTAAATGATCGGTGATAAATGATATGCTGCCTTGCGGCGCACCAAGAATACGTTCAATCGAATTCTGGTACATTTCGTATCCTCTGCAGAAAAAATCGATGTCGTTATCGGTCCTCTGTTCGTTTAAAAGGAGCGATGCGAATTCTTCACGAAGATGAATCCCCATTGCAAGAAGCATGTGGGGAACAATGTCGGGAAAGGGGGTATCGAACAGCTTTTCTTCGACACCCTGCCGAATAAGCGCAGTGAGAAGCTCAGAGCTGACCTGCAGATAGATGGTTTCAAGTTTTTTGCGAAAAAGAATGTTTTCAGGCCGGTGCATCATTATCGCGGAAACGATAAACGTCTCCTTATTCTGCAATTTGAAATTTCCGGCAAACGAAAAAAACCGGTTTAGTTTTTCGATGGCATTCAACCGGGGAGATGCGACAATTTCCTTTAATCCCGAGTTGATGGAATCCGCCATCTGTCTGATCAGTTTATCGAGGAGCTCTTCTTTTGTTTTGAAGTAGTGATAAAAGGTCCCTTTGGCGATCCCGACAGCGGTAATTATGTCGTTCACCGATGTTTTTTCGTATCCTTTTGTGAAAAAGAGTTTTTGAGCCGTTTCGAGCAGCTCTCGCTTTCGTTCCTCGTACTCTTTAACAATCTTGGTCATAGTGGTTCCTTTATTAAAGCGTCGACCATCGGTCAGTGACCGACGGTCGGTCGGTAATAAAATATACCCCGGAAATCCATTGGCATCAATATCTTTTTTCAGACGTCGTATATTCATAAAATAAAACTAACTACTTAGTTAATAGTAAAGGAAAAAAAATTATTGCAACATCGCTTTATGATAGGCGACATGTGTCATTTTGAATGAGAAATAAAACCACTTTTTCAATTCATCCATGTTCATATCAAATGACTTGCACCACTCTTCACTGAAAATGACATAATTGATCACCGGGATAAATCCGGTAAAGAATTCCGTAACCATCATCTGCTTCTTATTGAAGGTAGTTTCAAGATCATACCCTTTATCCTTGAATAATTTAAGCATGGTTTCCACTTCGGTTCCCATGATATAATCGGCGATTTTAAAAAGGTAAGGTTGTTTTGCTGATTTTTTAAGAGATTCCATATACATTATTTTTATAATCTTCTTTTTCTGAAAAACGAGGTCGACAAAACAGTCGAACATACGCCTGATCTCGTCCTCATCAAGTTCAAAATCCTCATAGATGTACTCAATCATTACAATGATATCACGGATTGCCGATGAAAAGAGCGCCTCCAGGATGGCATCCTTACTCTTGAAATAGTAATAGATAAGCGCCTTGTTCACTTCCGCTTTTTCTGCAATTTCATCTACGCGGGTGGCGTCGAAGCCCTTTTCCGAGAAAAGCTTTTCGGCTACGATAAGTATCCGTGCCCTGGTAACCGCTGAATCTTTTTTTGTTGTTTTTGCCATAGTAACTAACCAATTAGTTAATAATATACCGCAACCAATCGATGATGTCAATAGAAAAATCAGATTTGCCTGAAACCGTTAACATTTTCGGTAACGCTTCTGCTGTTCTGATTGTTGTAATTAATGATAACAGAATAATTTCACTACCACAAACCGAGGACGCCATCATTTTGCCAGTTGAAGACCGAATTGTCCATCGATTCGTGTCCAGTCCCATTTGGTGAGCGTGTGTCGATCCAGATTAACTGCGCACTGGCCGCCGTAGAGAAACCGGAGGTATACCTGATCAAACAATGTCGCCTGAATGGTA
The DNA here is from genome assembly GCA_016930275.1 of Chitinispirillaceae bacterium. Classification (GTDB taxonomy): domain Bacteria; phylum Fibrobacterota; class Chitinivibrionia; order Chitinivibrionales; family Chitinispirillaceae; genus JAFGNB01. The sequence goes on along the minus strand of JAFGHA010000145.1, from coordinate 12,115 downwards.
AAAGGGGTGATTTTAAATGTCCAGTCGGTAAACCATTCCGTTCGTGACGTCGGGTTGAGCATCCAGTCTTTTCCGTAGCCTGCAGACAGACCGTACTTGAGCTGAAAAACGGCGTTCCATTTCCAGATATCCAACAGGAATCCGGCATGAAGCAGAAAAGGTGGATACCATTGACTCCTTTTGGAATTACCGAGGTTTGCCTTGGAGCCCTTGCCGAGAGTGCCGTATACTTCACTTCTCAGACGGTTATACATAATCCAGCTCAGACCGGCATTTATGCCATCGGTGCCGAGCCCGATGCGTTTCGTGAATACCGGAGGGGAATAGGCCAGCAGATTCATGAGCGGTTTTGCTTCGTACTTGTATATCTCTTTTTCGAAGTAGTTGTCCTGATTTCTGCTCAACCGTTTGATCAGCGACGTCAGCTTTTTTGAGATCGAGAGTTTGACCTCATCGCCGCCGGCATTTTTTCCCGGAACAATGTCGCTGTAGGTATACCCGTACTGCTTCAGCAGGTAGAGCAGTGCATCGAATTCGGATTTGCCGAACAACTTGCCTTTTGTTTCCTCTGCAATCGGTACTGCTACTCTGTCGTAAAAAAGCCGTTCCCGTACCGGCGGCAAACCGAAAAAGGTGGGACGGTATTTCTTCATTTCCGACCATGCGGCGGCCTGAGACGTATCCGCTTCCCAGTAGGTGTTATCCTCGGTAAAACAGTACCAGCGTCCCCACAGACGGTCGATACTTGATTGGAGCATAATCGCATGTTGTACGAATGCGTTTTTCTTCTCCTGCGGAAGCGTGTCGGAGATCTCACGGAAGAAACGGTTCACTTCGTCGATGTTATGCTGCCAATAGCTGCTGTCGGGAGCAAAACCGCCGTTTTTACTGCAACTGTCAACAGTCGCGTAGATAATGTCCAGGACTTTCCGGGTCAGCATGAATCTGATATCCGCCCGCTCTTCTTCGACGCTCGGGAGGGATGCGGCCACGGTGTAGCCGAGATTCTCGAGACCCCTATCGGCGATATCTTCAAAGTATTTGCAGGCGTCGTACATGCCGAGATAAAAATCGAACACTCTGAACTGCTTTTCAAAAAAACCGAGAAAATTTCCAAGATAGCCGCTCATCGTCGGAGCGTAGCAGTTCGTGAGATGAGGATTGAAGGAAGGGTATTTTTCGGTGACTGATCTGAGCTCCTTCGAACGAGCGGAACCGATGATATTGCTTCCCATATTGAAGATCGATTTGATCATGCTCGAATCAATCTCCTTCGGCGGGCACTTGGAACGGGGGAATACGGTATTATTCTGACTGAGATAGATAAAGAGCATCGTATCGAGGTTCGGATTGGCGGCTCGCCACCGGGGAGTGGCGGCCCAGCCGATTCCCGACGAATCATTGACTAGTCCGTTGCACGACAGATCTGCAGCGTATTTCATCGGCGTGTTATCGAATACGCCACCGTCGTTGAAGAGGGGAGACTCCGGTTTACCTGCGACACTTCCTTCGGGGGCGTTCGACAATTCCATCCAGAGTGAAGCTGCGGCGGTATCCCAGGAGACGTTTTTTGTTTCGTAAGGAATTATTTCCCAGAGATCGATAGAAAGGGGGGGGAAGGCACACGGGAAACCTGAGGAGGCGAAAATGATATTCGTTACGATGTTGCAGTCGGTTGTATCACCGGTTTCGACCCGGAACGGCAGCACGACTGCCGGTAGTTTTGAACCTTTATCGATGTAGTTTCTGAATACCCATTTTCCGGTGCTGTTCCGTGTCATTCGGATAGTGAATTTCTGCTCCACCGTCGGTAGTTCTAGTCGGTCGGTCAATCTGATATGCGTCGGTTCGACTCGCGTACCGGTTACACCGAGAACGATATCGACCGTGTCGCCCGGGGGAGGAATATTCACTGCCGGACGGATAATACTGTCACGCAGAACGTAGAAATAATCCCTGCCCAGAAGACCGATCGGACTTTTTCCGCAATTCAGACGCTGGTAGCTGATGGGTATCCAGCTTTTGTAAAAAAGACTGCCGGTATCCGAAACAAATCCGGTATCCGCAATCGAGAGTACCGTCAGAAGGGCGTTGATCGCTCCCGCCGAGGCTCCGGTCACGACACGAACTCTGCAGACGTTCCGGTTCATCCGCAACCAGTCGTTGGCCACATAGTGATACCCGGCCTGGTAGGAACCGTATGATACGCCGCCGCTTACCGTTACACCAATTGAAAGGGGAGGCTTTGCATCTGCGGATACGGAGATATATGAAAAAAACAGGAGATAGACAATCCATGATTTGAGGTGCGGGGTTTTCAAAGTACAATTGCTGTGTAATGGCATGATGGCTCCTTTTGGGGGTGAGGGTGTCCGGTCATGGGGAATCAATCACGTTTTCATTTTTCAGCCGTCCTCCAGGGAACGGTGCGGGGCCGTTATTCTTGGCGGAGGATCCGTTTACCTGTTTCGTTCATAGGTGTTCCTGTCACTTGATAGTCTCCAATATTGCCATGATATTCTGCGGTTTCCATACCAGGCCGATTTCCGAATTCTGTGACAGCCTGCCTGCGTATACTCCGAGAAAAACGATATCATCTTTACCGGTCGTGCAGTTTTTCTGCTTTAAAACCACCGGTGATCCGCTCATGCCCCCGCGTGTGGTCGCATCGATTAAAAACGCTTCGTTGCCGCGGTATTTGAGACTCGGCTCGGAGGCGATATGGCCAGCTTTCCATATCGGAAATACACCCGGTCCGGTCAGTCCTTCGATGAACCCGATGATAAATACCGGCATGCCCACTTCCGGAATGAGGTTTGAATTCCTGAGCGAAAGATCGAAATAGTGAAGCTTCAGCAATGTCGTATCAAAATTGGCAATGGGCAGGGCAACGATATCGACCCATTTATCGGGATGCTCGAAATAACGGGGGTTTCCCGACGTGTCGAAAATGGCTTCTCCTCCCCCCTTGATCCAGACACCGGTACTCCAGGCGTGAAAAATAATTCTCAGACTGTCTGGCCGCCGTTTCTCGGCATACTGCAACGGATCGAGCGGATGGTGGCCGGTAACAACGTGCCAATTGGTAATCAGGTAAGGCCTGTTTTTCCAAAGCACCAAAAACCCGGTTGCACGACCGGTGACTGAACCATCCTTTATGATATTGATGAAGAGGCTCTTTTTACTCAGGTCGTTGATCTTCGATTCGGGAAGACGCTGTTTCTGTGAGAAGGCTGTATGTGGCAGGAGGATCACAAGGCTTATAAGCGCAATAATAGTCCACCTGTTTTCGTTCGCCGATTTTCCGTACATGATTTCTTCTCAATTCTATTCAGGTCCCGAAGAGACTATATTGATAGGTATTCTCTTTTTCCGCTTTCTGTATGAATTTACTGGACTTCCTCTGTCCTATGAATCCCACTATTGTTTTTCCTGAAAATTGCCCTTTTGGCCGATCAGAAAATCTGATACATGATGAAAATAGGTATCTTAAAGAAATAAATACAAGAATCAGACATCCCACAGGACGGGGGATCGCATGGAGTGGCAGGTTTAGTGGCCTATCAATGTAACACCGACTTTGCGTACTCTTTCCATTCCCGATCGAACTGTTCTGGCGTCCTGCCCAGCTCTTCTTTCATTATGGTTTCGATCGGTGTTCCTTTTTTGCATCGGGAGAGAAGCTCCCGGATCTGACTGTTGCTCCACCGGTGAAACAGATACTCAGCCATTATCCACGACTGAGCATAGGCGAGAAACACCTGTGACGGATCGTTCCATACGGATTGGTCACCGAGTTGTGCGTATGGAATCGTGGTTCCTGAGGAGAGCGCCCGACGAACCAGATCGGATTGTACGGGAAGGGGCATTTTCATTTCCCGCATGGCGATTCCCTCATTGAGCCACAAAGGACAGGAGGGACCGGCGATCGTATGAATCACTGCATGGGTATACTCATGAAAAAGAATCCCTTTGAGTGTCGTGAGCGGATATTTGGAAAAATCCACAGGAACACGGATTTTCCCGTCGTAGAGTCCGGCAATGAACTCCGGGACATTGTTGGTCATACGGAATTCATGTTCTCCGTACAGGATTACCGCAACCGTGTGTGAAGGAAACAGGTTGAGGTCCTGTCCCACGGTATTGTATGCTTCCATGAGAAAATCTCTGATGTCAAAAATGCTGTTGCCCAGGTTCCGGTAATCAAAGCGGATGTCGAAGTGGGATGCCTCGGTAGAGGAAAAGGAGCGCTCTGTGTCAAGATCTTTTCCGACACGTTCAAGGCGTTGCGCGACAAAGCGGTTGGACGGCTCGGATTTCCGGGCCTCTTCCCAGAATGCTCTGGCGGCGGGCAGGTCGTTCTGCCGGTAGGCAATATCTCCGGCGAGGCAGCAGGCGGTGGCATTGGCGGGGGCGATAAGTAATGCTTCATCGGTATAGTGCCGGGCGTTGGAAAGGCAGTTATCGCGTAACGCAATGGTACCCTGGTTGACAAGCAATGCCACCAGCGCATTGCGGACGGCTGAATTACCGGGTATGAGAGAATAGATGTTCCTGAGTGTGGCGAGTGCGGTATCGGGTGAACCGTTGTGATCCTGTCGGTAGGCGAGCGCGCATCCTGCCGCAGAAAGGTTTTTACTGATTGTCGGATTTCCGGGAGAGGCGTGCAGGGCGTCGATGAGCAATGGAACCGCTTTTTCGAATTCTTCCCGGTTGCACGCTTCGACCCCCTGTTTGTTGAGGGTGGCGACATCCGCCGAGTAGAGTACCCGTACGGCTGTCAGAACGAATATGAACCGTTTGATGAAACAGGACATACTCTCAGTATGCCATTGCGGTGGATCGGGAAAAAAGGGGAAAACGGTTCAGGGCGGGGAAAGATGTTTTTTTAAAAAAGAAAGGGTCGCCTCTTCGATTGGCCGGGTTGTGGAAGGAGCGCAGATGGTCCCTGCAATGACATGTGACTCACGGTTGTCGCATCCGGTAATCGGGAACAACTCTTTGGCCGGTGCTTTCAGCCGTCGGTAGAAACGGTGAATATTCCTGATGGCAAGCAGACGGTCGTCGGGCGAGTATACTATCAGGACCGGTTGAGATAGTGCCGGTTGCTGGTGCCGGCTGGTGGCCGCGACGGTCAGAAGAAGCTGGCGGAGGGCGCTCAGAGGATACCGGTTTGTCCAGTATTTTTGGTGTTCCGGATTGAACGGTCGGAATCCCGCATGATTACCTCGTAGAAGTGTGATAAATGGCAAGGCGACTGGAGAGGCAAACAGATGTAGTATTCTGTTTCTGAGACCGAAATTGGGGGAGATACACACCAGCGCGATAATCGAAGGGTCTTCATGTTCCATAACATAGCGGACCGCCAGTGTCGCACCGGTCGACATTCCCACTAAAATCACCTTTTTCCCGATTCGCTGTCCGATGGCTATCGCTTCGATGGTATCCCGCATCCATACCGAGGCGGTAGCCCCGGCAAGTGCTTCACCCGAAGAACCATGTCCCGTAAGACGGGGGTAATAAAGGTTGGCGCCGAGCCTTCGCGCGATGTTGTCTGACAGTGGCCAGGTTTCTTTCCGCGTGGCGGAAAACCCGTGGAGGTACACCAGAGAATAGTCGGTAACCGACGGAGTACCGTCCGCCCAGACAAATCCCGCGGCGGTACCCGGAGTGAGATCAGGTACTTCGGCTTCCCGATCGGAAAGGTACTGTTCGAGATCCGTAAGGGAACTGTCGGAATACAGGGGAGAGGCGGCATGCATCGGTCATGTCCCTTCAAACACCGGTTTAACAGCAGGACGTATCTGTTGCCGATCATAAAATAATTATTCCGACCGGACCAGTCGGCTATTTTGAAATGTCGAATGATTGAGTATATTGTAAATGGTATTGCCGGTAAATCTGCTTCATATCAGAGCGTGTAATTTTACCCGTGTTCCCGTCGAGAACATTGATTTGTCCGACGTACGCGTGATAAAGATAAAATGAGTTATTCAACGGTAAGCTGCCCGAAAGGAAGTGCTGTGGATAAAAAGAATCTGAATCTTCCTAATTTTATATCGGCCTGCCGGTTAGTATCGGTGCCGGTAATGCTGTTCTGTGTTTTCAGCGGGCGTGAGACCCCTTTTACCTGGCTTCTGCTCGCTGCACTGCTCAGCGATATCGTTGATGGTGTTATCGCACGGGTATTTCATCTTTGTACAAAACTGGGAGCCTTTCTGGATTCCGCCGCCGACATGGGAACCTATGCATCCGCCGTGGCGGGAATCTTCATGTTCCGAATTGACTTCGTCAAGCTCTACTGGCCGGCACTGACGATGATTTTCGGTTTCTATATTCTGGAAAAGATCAGTTCCTTCATCAGCTACCGGATGGCATTCAACGCTTTTCATACCTATCTATCAAAAATAACGGCCTATGTGCAGGGGGCATTCGTCATGTCGCTGTTTCTGTTCGGATTCAAGGCGTTTCTCTTTTATCCCGCGATGGTGATATGCATCGTGGCCAATATCGAGGAGATGATTCTTGCCCGTCTGCTTCCCAAGTATGCAACAGATGTAAAGGGTTTATACTGGGTGCTGAAAAAGAAACCGGTCGGCGTATGAAGCGTTTCGCGATACTGAACCCTGTTGCGGGGAACGGAAAAACCGGCCGTCTGCAAAGGCAACTTCTTGAAAAAATCAGCGATATCATCGGTGGATATGCTGTATCTGAGTATCCGGGTCACTGCAGTGAAATTGCCGCGCGGGAATCGTCCGCCGATGTATTTGTCGCGATCGGAGGTGATGGAACCATTGGTGAAGTCGTGAACGGTATGGATTGTACTCGCCAACGGCTTGCCGTTATCCCGACGGGAACCGGGAATTCGCTTGCGCGGGATATGGGGATCAGAACACTGAAGCAGGCCTTTACCCGTGTACATGCCGAAGGTGATTCGCCGATTGACCTGCTTGATTTCAGCTTTACTTTTTCCGATGGTACGGCCGGGCGGCGGTTATGCACGAGTACCGCTTCGATCGGTTATGCGGCAAGGGTGACGGATCTGGCGAACCGGCATTTGAAAAAACTGGGACCGCTCTGCTATCCTGTCGCATCTTTTTATGCCGCACTTCGAAATTCCGCCATCCCTTTACATGTGTCGGTTGATGGAGAACAGGGAGACGATCTCTGGCGTACCGGTATCATTTTTCAGAACGTTCGGTTTGCAGCGAACTTCGAGTTGTTTCCTGATACATGCAGCAGCGACGGATCGGCTGATCTTATGGAAACGGACGCCGGTTTTTTCGGACAGGTACTGCATATCGTTTCGGTGTTGACGCGACTCGGTTTTTATCGTCCGGTCTCGGTTCGCAGCGCTGCCTCTGTCGATCTGGAGTTGCAGCACCCGCAGCTGCTGATGATTGACGGAGAGATAGTACGTGATATCATCCGGGTATCGATGAAGGTGAAGCCGGGGGCACTGCGATGCTGCCGGTAGGAGTACCATGGAGTACGTTGTATCCTTTGGTGCCGGTTGTTGAATCGGGATTTCTTCTCGGTGGCATCGGGATGTATGTCGCGTCGCGTCGTGTTACGGCGGATGAACGAAAGGCACGAAAGCTCAAGTTTTTCAGCTATTTTATCATTACGCACGTCATGCTGCTTTGTGCTTTTTCAGGTGTTACAGTATTCTTTCCGTTGTTCGCCGTACTTCTGGCGGCCGGGTTCGGAGAGTTGATCGCCGCCGCACGGCGTCGGGGACGGATGTTCCGTTCCACGATTGCCGCATTTGTTGTATATGGTGCGAGTGCGGCGGGTGCGCTTTATTATGTGTCGCATACCGCACCGGCACGGATTGCTTATCTCTACCTGATTGTCTGCGTGCTTGATGCCTACAGCCAGATCGTCGGACAGCTCATCGGGAGGCACCCGCTTGCCCCCGCGATCAGTCCGGCGAAAACGGTTGAAGGTGCAGTCGGTGGGACGGTCGCGGCGATGATTGCTGCGATGATCTGCCGGGAGTTGGCGGGATATTCTCCGCTGTACAGTCTTTTGTGGGGAGGAATGGCGGCAGGTGTCGGGATTCTTGCCGATCTGGCAGCGTCGAAATACAAACGGCTCTGTTCGATCAGGGATTACAGCATGCTCCTGCCCGGACAGGGAGGGGTGGTCGACCGTTTCAACAGTTTTTTCGCGGTTACAGGGCTGAGTGGGTGGTTGGCAATAGTATTTTAGTAGGAGCTGTCCTAAAGAAGATACTTTTCAGATCCTTGATCAGGAAACCCCCTAAATCCCCCGAAGGGGGACTTGTAAGGATTTGAAATATAATAGAGTATGATTCAATTAACGTTCCCCTGCGGGGGATTTAGGGGGCGTAAATGTCAATGCTGAACTGAAACTTGTTTAAAGGAACAGGCGTGAATATTTTCAAAGGACCGAATATGCGACCGACATGGAATGACTATTTTTTTGAAGTAGTAGATTCAATCGCAAAACGGGCGACCTGCGACCGGGGACGGAGCGGATGCGTCATTGTACGAAACAATGCGATTCTCACCACCGGGTACGTCGGCAGCGCACCGGGACAGGCCCACTGTCTTGAGGCAGGGCATATGATGGTGGAAATACAGGATCTGGATGATAATCTGGAGAAATCCGGCGATCCGCACCGGCACTGCATCCGGACGATCCATGCCGAAATGAATGCGATTCTGCAGGCGGCAAAAACAGGTATTTCCCTCGAAGGTGCGACGCTCTATTGTTCCATGACCCCCTGTATGGCCTGTGCAATGGCGATCATACGGGTCGGGATAAAAAAGGTACTCTGTAAAAGACTCTATCAGAAAGCCGCGGTCTCTATTGAAATGTTCAAGGCGGCGGAAGTCGAACTGATCCACCGGGAAGAGGTGGTTATGGAGTATCCTTCCGGAAAATAACTACTACCGCAGACCGATCACGAGGTGTTTGTGCCATAGGGGCGTTTGATTAAACGCCCTTTATGTTGACATTGTTCTCCTTATACTGTATATTTATTAATGTTGATCAACATAATAAACATTAACAGGGAGTGTAACTATGAATATTGCAGCTGATATCACCCGCCTTATCGGCAATACACCTCTTGTTGCCATAAACAAACTTGGTCGTGGTGGCGGTGCCAAAATCGCCGCGAAACTCGAGTCATTCAATCCGATGTCGAGTGTTAAGGACCGCATAGGGTGCGCCATGATTGAGGATGCCGAGAAACACGGGGCACTGACAAAAAATTCGGTTATCATTGAACCGACTTCGGGAAATACCGGTATTGCACTCGCATTCACCGCAGCTGCCAAGGGCTACAAACTGATTCTCACCATGCCGGAAACCATGAGTATCGAACGACGGAAAATTCTTTCGGCGCTGGGGGCGGAGCTGGTACTCACCGAGGGAGCGAAAGGAATGAAAGGAGCGATTCTGAAGGCGGAAGAACTGGCTTCGGAAACACCGAATTCCTTTATACCGCAGCAGTTTAAAAATCCGGCGAATCCGCAGATTCACCGGGAGACGACTGCTGAGGAAATCTGGCGTGATACCGACGGCACGGTGGATATTTTCATCGCCGGCGTGGGTACCGGCGGGACGATAACCGGTGTCGGAGAAGCATTGAAAAAGAAAAAACCGGCGGTGAAGATTATCGCGGTTGAGCCGGAGAACTCACCGGTGCTTTCGGGCGGACAACCTGGTCCGCATAAACTTCAGGGAATCGGTGCGGGATTTATCCCGGATATTTACAATGGAGATACTGTCGACGAGATCGTGAAGGTGCGTGAGGAGGATGCCGGGAACACTGCTCGTGCGGCGGCGAGCGAAGAGGGCGTTTTTATCGGGATATCTTCAGGTGCGGCACTCTGGGCGGCATTGCAGGTGGGGAATCGGCCGGAAAACGAGGGCAAGCTGATTGTGGTACTGCTGCCCGATACCGGGGAACGGTATCTGAGTACCTGGTTGTTCAATGAAGTAGCATGATGTAACAGTTTATGATCGCTCATCGCCGGTTGTTTGCGAAACCGATAGAGATCCTGACTCCGAAGGATCGCAATACAGGAAAATACTGGGATCAATTCCCTTTTTTTTTCTATCGTGGAATATCGTATTATTACTTCGGCAAATAAATACACCTAAATCATTTCTATGCTCATGGTGATCCCGTCCCGCTTGGCGGGAGGACAAACCATGAACCATGGAGTTGCACTTCGACGGGCTGTGAGAGAACCTTCGCATATTTAATTGCCGGAATCATAACGATTGATTTTTGTATAGCAGTATATTCTTCAAATACTTCCAGACAATAGTTTCTTTGAAGGGCTTCGATGACTGTTATTTTCAACCGAACCGATTCCAGGAGGCTGACAGATAGGAAAAAAGAGGTTACATTTTTTTTAGGAATGGTGATGGTATCGGTTTTTTCGCTTCATGCGGCTACCGATACGCTCTGCACTGACCCGCCGATCGGATTGATAATTGGTTCGGTGCCGCCGGAGTGACGGGAGGAGTGTTTCTCTGTGCGGGTCTGGTGAATTATTTTGCCGAAACGATTCCGGTTGACGGAAGTAGCGGCGGGGCGGATATCGGTACCCCTGTTTTTCTCGGAGGCGGTACGACAGGCCTCTGCGCATCCGCGATTATGGCAGTTTGCTCGATAGTAAAGTATCGCCGGTGGAAGGCGTGTACGCGAGGGAATGCGGTTGATATTGATTTTCAGTATGATATGGTTGCGGGGAACTGCGGAGCGAGGGTCACCGTTACCCTGCCGGATTTCGGGGCGTGGTAAGAACGGCACGTGATACAGTACAGGAATTCAACAAAACAATTATCTTGAACGTGAACTTCGAATGGGTGGAGTTGAAGTCGCTACTATAATTTCCGAAGGGTATATCGCTACGTTCATTAAACGCAGAGTATTCAGTGCATAGCACTGTTTATATTTCACCGTTTACCCGCCTTCGCGGGAGTGACGGTATTTACATTCTATCTTGAGATAGTTAACAAGCTTCTTATGGAGTCGTTTCCAGATACCGGTGATCGGTATCTGTCAGTCCCCGCTGGTAATTCCGTGTAGTTTCATTAACTTGGTGAGCCACTTCCGGTCGGTATCCAGTAACCGTGCAGCAATGCTGATATTCCCGTCAGCTCTCCTGAGTGCTTCGCTGATCACCTGGTAATCAGCTGCGGCGCGTGCCTCCTTGAGTGTCGGGACTGCGGAGTCGGAAACGGTTTCCGGTGGTTGATACGCGGATAAATTTCCCGTAGCGGCGGGCAGGTCAAGATCCGTTTCGTTGATCAGATTCGTTTTCGCGATAAGCAGCGCTTTCTGCATGACATTTTCAAGTTGCCTGATATTACCCGGCCACCGGTAGCCGAGTAGTCTGGCCTGAGCCGGCAGCGAGAGCCCCTTCTCCTGTATGCCGAAACGGTCGGCATATTTTCTGATGAAAAAATCGGCTAGCAGAAGGGTATCCCGGTTCCGGTCGCGCAACGGAGGAACAGGGATTTCAAGCACATTGATCCGGTAAAAGAGATCCTCTCTGAAATTGCCGTTTGCAACTTCATCGGCAAGATTCCGGTTGGTGGCGGCGATAATGCGGACATCAACCTTGAGGGTTGCTGTCGCTCCAACGGGTACCATTTCCGATTCCTGCAGCACGCGCAGCAGTTTGACCTGCAGGTTGAGCGGCACTTCCCCTATTTCGTCAAGAAAAACGGTGCCGCCGCGGGCACGCTCGAAAAGTCCCGCTTTTCGCTGATGTGCACCGGTAAATGCCCCTTTTTCATGGCCGAAGAGTTCCGATTCAATAAGAGTTTCGGGAAGCGCGCCACAATTGATTGCACAGAAATCATGGTCGCGGCGATTGGAGTGGCGATGTACGAAACGCGCGAAGAGTTCCTTGCCGGTGCCGGTTTCCCCGGTGATGAGTACCGTTGAATCGGTTGACGCGAAGGTGGTGGCACAGGTGATCGCTTCACGCATGGAATCGCAGGAGAAGATGATGGGAAGCGTATGCTGTTCATGATCCGTCTGCAGACGTGCAATGGTTTCCTTCTGCCGGTTTGCCCGTTCGTAAAGTGCGAGCAGATCTCCAAAGAGAGGCCCTATCTC
>JAFGHA010000018.1 GCA_016930275.1 Chitinispirillaceae bacterium | reverse complement strand
TCCGGATGAAAAACATGATTACCATTATTTTAAATAGGGAAGAAGATTTCTTGATTATAACCCTTTTAACAATATCTACGTAAAAAACGTAGATGTGTCAGATACAGAATCTACGCTTTTACCGGGACGCGGACACCCGGTAAAAGCGGCCCCTTCGGGGCAGTCGAAATGAAGCATCCATTTTTCCACCGACCCTACCCCTATCCCGGCCTTCCCCCGTTAACGGGGGAAGGTGCCGAAGGCGGATGGGGGTGTTAAGTGGCACATTGGAAAACCCGCGACAATTTATTGTCGTTGAGAAAAAGCTAAGGGCCTAAGCGTTTGACATCCAGTTACCGTCAAAAATAGCACCGGAGAAAGCCATCATGACCATTGAAGAACAGTACCTCAAACATGCCCATCTGCACCGGCACCAGGCCCTTGAGCTGCAGGCAGTTGCCTATCGGGAAAACCTCATCGCCACCGGGAAAAAATATGAAGATCCGTCCGCGCTCAACCGGTATGAATATGAAATCTTTTCTCAATGCGGAGAAGACGGCATTATTGAAGAGATTTTCCATCGGATCGGTACCACGAACCGGTATTTCATCGAATTCGGTGCAGGGAACGGTCTGCAGAATTCAACCGCAGCGCTGCTGCTGAAAAACTGGGTGGGGTTGTGGATAGAAGCGGATCCGAAAAATTTAGCGACGGTTCAGAATAAATTCTCGGCACTGCTGACGAAACATCGTCTCACACTGCTCAGTTCGTTCATTACCGCCGAGAATATCGAAACGCTCTTCAGCGAGGCTGAAGTACCTGCCGAACTTGATCTTTTGTCAATAGATATCGACGGGAATGATTACTGGGTATGGAAAAACATCACCAGGTACAATCCGCGGGTGGTACTATGTGAATACAATTCACGATACGGTCGCGATCTTCAGTGGGTGATGCGCTACAATCCGGACCACCAGTGGAACGGCAGCTGCTACTATGGTGCAAGTCTCAAATCGCTCGAGCTGCTCGGCAGATCAAAGGGCTATAAACTCGTCGCCTGCAATCTTGCCGGTGTCAACGCGTTCTTCGTTCGTGACGATTGTGTCGGAGCACACTTTTCTCCGCCTTTTACCGCCGAATTTCACTATGAACCGCAACGGTTTTTTCTGGTGAATAATCCGTTGCAGTCCGCAGATTTCGGTGATTTCGTTTCGGTGTAGCAAAGTCCGTTCACGGGTTTATCACGATTGCCACACCACCCCGCTTATGGCCTTTTTGAACATACTCATGCGCCTCAACAATCTGGTCTAACGAGTATGTTCTATCGAGAACCGGCTTGATGATACCTTCACTGACCATCCCGGCAATCCGGTCCAGCATAGCTGAACTGAGAACCAATGCGCTATCGTCAATGGATGCATACATCCCGTTTTTTCTCAGGCATTTTCGACAGGACTCCTTCAATTTCGAATGTTTGAACTTTCCAACCGAATCAAGCATGAAATCGAATTGACTTCCCGGTTCCATCTGTTCCTGTACCGTATAGTCAACCACCACATCGGCACCCAATGATTTCACCAGCTCACTGTTCCTTCCACTGCAGACCGCAGTGACATGTGTACCAAGATATTTCGCATATTGCACCGCAACCGTTCCGGATGTACCCGATGCACCATAAACGAGTACCCGCTGATCCGGGTGTATACCGCCCCTGTCCATAAACTGAAGCGCTAGTGAACCGCCGTATGCAGCAGCCGTCGCCTCTTCAAAAGAAATTCCGTCCGGTAATATCGCCATAGCACCGGCTTTTGAATCCGTCTCATTCAGACACAGATACTCCGCATATGCTCCCAATCTGAATCCCGTCATCCCGAATACACGATCGCCGGGTTTAAAACGTTTTATTTCAGATCCGACGGATTCAACGATACCGGTGAAAACCAACCCGAGTATCGATCTTCTCGGTCTGGTGATCCCGATCATCAGGCGCATCGGTATCTTGAATGCGAGCGGTAGAGCGGAACTCCTGATGAATATATCGCTCGCAGTAACCGCGGACGCTTTAACCGCAATACGAAGTTCACTTTTCCCGTATGCCGGAACCGCGACCTCCACAGGTTCAAGTACGTCCGGCTGACCGTACCCCGTGCATCTGACTGCTCTCATCGTCTTCTTTTCCATGATATATTCCTTTACTTTTCAGTTATTTCGCGCTGCGATGATAGAGCTTCCGGTTCTCTGAATCCCCGGAAGAGCAGCCAGAAAATGGTGGCGAATTCCCCGGCACACAGCGGTAGCAGCAGTACGGTATTAACCGTCTTGTAGACATCCAACGCCAGGAAATAGATCGTCGTATCGACCAGATAGGCACCTCCGTTGACAAGAAGAAGGATACCGATTATCCGGGGTATGAATCCCGATCTGAAGGCAAGGCGATCCCGGTATCCGAAGATTCGATGTTGCGTTTGTCGCCAACGGTTGTATTGAACAGAAACGTTATAAAGGTTCCCCACCCGAGTGCCAGAAGAAATATTCCGCTTAGAAAATTGATAAAAGGTATTATTGCCAGCAGTACCCCCGCAACGGCGCCGATGAGAAACTGCAGGTGCCGCCGCCCGGCGTTCCATCGTAATTTCATCGCGATATATTTCCCCGCCAGGGTCGTGCCGATCAGATAAGCGGTGAAAAACAGCGGGACGAACGCGAACAGCAACACCACCGCGAAGGGAATGGTGACGACAAGCGCGAAACTGAGAATAACAACGGCCGGATACATCAGCAACGGAATAAGGCCCCACAGCGAAGTATACCAGAATGTCCGTTCCTGCTGCGGCGCATCCAGTTTTCTGAACACCGGCAGAAAAAGCAGCAGGCTGCCGATAACGGCAAACGACAAAAACATGCCGATGGAAAAAAGTACCGCCACCCATTTCCGCATTTTTTTCGGGAGCATGTCTCCGGATTTGAATTCGTGGTGATCATCCACCGTCACCGTACCACTCACTCGTGCCAATTCTTCGACACTCAGTTTTTCTTTGGCCCCGTAGATCAGATTACCGTTTATTTTTCCCTTTTTACCGATTCTGATACGTCCGCCGTACGCCGTGACATCCCCGTTGATAACACTGTTAATCTGCAGCTCACCTGCACCGACATGCAGATTCCCGTTAAAACTTCCGTCAACCGTACCCTTCGCGCACCCGAGAAAGAGATCGCCGTCGATCGCCCCCCTTTCAGTCAGCTGAAAATTTTTGCATCCTATATAATTATTCCCGCTCACGTTTCCGTCCACTACGATATTCACTCCCGCCGCGGTGATGCCATTCCCTGTTTCACCGGAAAAAAGTATCTTCTTTCCGATCGCTACCAGCCCGAGCCTGGTCTTTCCTTTATAGGTAAGTGTCTTTCCGAGAAACACCATATCCTGCGCTTCGCCGGAAAAGTTGAGTTCATTTCCCGCAAAGAGGTAATCCTCCTCAAATTCCTTCGAGACGTTGTAGATGGTCTCGTCATTCTCTTTACAGTGCGTTTCAACATCCATCGCTCGAACCATCGCCGAGCAGCAGACCAGCACCCCTGCTGCAACCGTCAGCATCTTGTTCATAAAGCCTCCTCGTTAATTGTAATCTTGATACCATCGACCGGATCCGGAATGTTGTCGACAATAAAAAGATACTGGAATAACCGGTTGTTTTGGAGAATTGGTGAATGAACGGTCGGATATCATGAATGAACGGTCGGTTTGCACTGTTGAATGTGGCGATTTCCCTGTTTCTATTTCCACTATCTTTCGTTGATACGCCATGGCATGGCGTATCCCTAACGAGGAAGCCGGTAACGGAAGTACGTTTTTCTTCCTTTACGGATTACATTCGCGTCGAGGCGCGGATTGCGCGGACTGTTCCACTGGTTGATCCAGATACCTCGCGGCAGACTGTCGAGCGGTCGCCAAGCGGTACCGTGAAATCAGCCCGCAGCCGTTCACCGGCTGCGGACGAAGCCATCGGTGTGAAGATAGGCTTTTGGCACCGCGGCGTTGCAGGTATTCCTGCGACAGCCCGAAAAACCCTCCCGTGAAAGTGATCCGAAAAGTATTTTTACACCTCTGTTTCGGATAAGGATTCAATATGATTGTTATTGTCGACTACAATGCGGGTAATCTCACCTCGGTGAAACGTGCACTCGATTTTTTATCGATTCCGAATATCATTTCACCGGATCCCGAAAAAATCAGACAGGCGGAGAAGGTGATTTTTCCTGGTGTCGGGCATGCAGGCTCCGCAATGGATACTCTGAAAGCGCGGGGGCTTGATGAAGCGCTCCGGGAAGTGTTCAGCAAAGGTACGCCCTTGCTCGGTATCTGCCTCGGAACCCAGATCATTCTCTCTTCGTCGGAAGAAACGGAAAAACCGTGCCTTGGTATCATTGAAGGGAACTGCCCGAAATTCGACCTCGCCGACCGGTCACTCAAAATCCCGCACATGGGGTGGGATTCCATCTTGCTGCGCAGAGAACACCCGGTTCTCAAAGGCACCGCGAGCGATGACGAGTTCTATTTCGTGCACTCGTTTTACCCGTTACCCTCGGATGATGCCGACATTCTCGCCGAATGCGAGTATGAAATCACCTTTCCGGCGGCAATCGCCCGCAACAACCTGATCGCCACGCAGTTTCACCCGGAAAAAAGCGGTCCGGCAGGCTTGCGTATTCTCTCAAACTTCGCTGCATGGGACGGTGCATCATGCTGAGTAAACGGATCATTTCCTGCCTGGATGTTCGGGACGGGAAACTTGCGAAAAGTGTGAAATTCGTCGATACCCGCGATATCGGTGATCCGGTATCCACCGCGCAGAAATATTACGAAGAGGGTATCGACGAACTCGTTTTTTACGATATCACCGCGTCGAGTGACAAACGCGATATCATGATTGATGTGGTCGGGGAAGTCGCCTCGAAGATTTTCATTCCATTTTCGGTGGGAGGCGGTCTGCGCACGGTGGAAGACTGCACCAGGGTACGGCTTGCCGGTGCCGAGAAGGTGAACGTGAACACAGCCGCCGTGGCGAATCCCGGTATCATCACCGAGGCATCCGAAGCGCTCGGTGCCCAGGCGGTGGTTCTCTCGATGGATGTCCTCGCGGTTCCGGTTTCGGATGCAACCCCATCCGGCTATGAAATCGTTACCCACGGCGGCCGCACCCACACCGGGATCGACGCGCTCGCATGGGCTAAAAAAGGTGAGGCTCTCGGAGCCGGCGAGCTGGTGATCAACTCCATCGATGCCGATGGTACCAAAGAGGGATATGAACTCAAACTTACGCGAATGATCGCCGACGCGGTCTCGATTCCGGTTATCGCCTCGGGCGGCGGAGGCAAACCGGAACATCTCTACGATGTGCTCACCGAAGGCGGTGCCGACGCAGCCCTGATCGCTTCAATTCTTCACTTTGGGGAGTATACGATCCGTCAGGTCAAGGAGTATCTGCAGGGACGCGGAATCAAAGTCAGAATGGTGTAACGGAGTACACCGCGGTTCATTTACCGATTTGTACATTATAAGAACAGGCGGTAGCCGATTGACGGACACCGCTTTTTTTTATGATTAATGAACTGGTACGATATGTTCGATGTGCGTTATGCCTTTTCGTGACCAAGCACCACTTTCTTCAAACCGTTTTTCAGTCCCGTTGAAATCCCCTCTGCGATACTGTCAAGCACCGGAACTACAATCAGTGTCAGCATGGTCGAAAACAGCAGACCGAATCCGACGGAAATGCCGATGGGAGCACTCATCTCCGACCCCTGGGAACGACTTATCGCCATCGGGAAAACACCCATGATGGTGGTCAGCGAGGTGATTAGAATTGGCCGTAACCGGATGGTCGCGGCATGTATCAGCGCTTCTTTTTTCTCCATACCTTCCGCCTCGAGTTGGTTTACGTAGCTGAGCATGACGATACCGTTGTTGACGACAATCCCCGCCAGCATGATGAAACCGATCACCGCGGGAACCGAAATGGAATATCCGGTAATGCCGAGTCCGGCAACAACCCCGATAAACGCCAGCGGAACCGTCACCATGATAACCAGCGGCTGCGTGAATGATTCGAACTGTGCCGCCATGATCATGTAAATCAGGATCACCGCGATTATCAGGGCATAAAAAAGATCCCTCATTGAATTCTGCATCTGCTGGTAGCTTCCGCCGTACTCGATGAAATACCCCGACGGCATTTCCATCTGGTCAATCCGTTCCCTGATATCCGCCACAATGGACCCGACATCACGCCCCTTTATATTGGCCGTAAGGGATACCTTGCGGATACGATTCTCCCGCATTATTTTAATCGGCCCTTCGGTAGTCATGACGTCCGCGACATTCGCGACCGGTGTCGACATTCCCATCCGTGAAACCACCGGAAGTGTCCTGATGTCGTCGACGGAGTACCGGTCCCGCTCGTCGAGCCTGATCCGCACGTCCACTTCGTCTCCCTTGTCGCGGTAACGGGTCACCACCTGTCCGAGATTCGCCTTGCGCACCGCCTCCCCCACGTCACTCATCGAAAGTCCCATGGCCGCCGCTTTTTCCCGGTCGGGAATGATCCGCAGCTCCGGTTTTCCTTCCCGCATGGTAATATTCAGGTCGCGTAGTCCTTTGACATCCCCGATGAGTCCCATCGCAATATTTGCTTTTTCTTTAAGTACATCGAGATCCTTCCCGAAGAACTTGACCTCAACCGGCGATTCGCCGTTTCCCCCCATACTGTTCGACATATCGAGAAAATTGACTTCCACATCATACAGTGCGGGCAGGGAGTTGCGGAGATCATCGACAATCTCCTCGGATGACCGCTTCCGTACCGGTTTCTGTTTGAACCGCATCATGAACATTGCCTCGTTGACGTCGGATGCCCCGAACCCGCCGCCACCGCTTCCCATTTCTCCCGGACCGACCATGGCGATCACCGCATCGGCCTCAGGTATCTTATTACAGGTTTTCTCGATGACGGAAGCGATACGGTCGGTTTCCTCGAGGTTGGTGCCGACAGGAAGCTTCACGGTAAAAATCGCCATGCCGTTGTCTCCTCCGGCCATGAATTCCGCGCCGAGAAACCAGGCACCCGCCAGGGATCCGACAAACAGCAGAAACACGATAAGCAGTACCACGACACGATGGCGAAGCGCCCAGCGCAGAATGCCACCGTACATGGTCTGGATCGCCTTGAACCCTTTCGTTCCATGCGTCGCGGCGTATTCTTCCTTCGTTCTTTTTTTGAAAATGACGGATGCGATCATGGGAACGATGGTAATCGCCACCAGCAGCGACGCGATCAGACCGACACAGATGGTAACCGCCAGCGGCTGCGTGATCTGCCCGGCTACCCCTCCGCCGAGCGCCATGGGCACAAACACCGCCATGGTGGTCAGCGTTGAAGCGGTAATTGCCATACCGACTTCCGTAGCACCGGTTTTTGCCGCCTCGTTACGCGTTTTGCCCTCTTCAAGATGTCGGTAGATGTTCTCGATGACGACAACCGCATTGTCGATAAGCATTCCGACCGCGAGTGCAAACCCCGCAATCGTTATCATATTGAAGGTGTAATCAAACAACCGCAGTCCGATGAAGCTGGTGATGATTGAAATCGGGATCGCGATGGCGATCGTAATGGTAGGCCGCCAGTTGCGCAGAAAAAAGAAAAGAATGACCACCGCCAGCAACCCGCCGATAAGCGCGGTCCTGGTGGTATTGGAAGTCGCGCTTTCAATGAGACTGGCCTGATCGATAACCTCCTTGAAGCGGATATCCTTCGGCATGGTCGGCCGCAGATCTTCGAGCACTTTGTCAACCGATCGAATCACTTTGACCGTATTGCTTCCCGACTGTTTCGTAACGAGAAGGATAACGGCATCCCGCTCGTTCAGGCGCATGTTATGCCGCCGTTCCTTGTAACTGTTTTCGATGCGTGCGATATCCTTCACCCGTATCGGCTGCATGCCGCTGCTCCCCACGACGGTTTCACCGATTGTTCCGATATCGGCGAATTCTCCGACGGTTCTTACCAGGTATTCCTGATGTCCGCTCCGCGCATACCCCCCCGAGGTGTTTTTATTCGCCATGTACAGCGCACCCATCAGCTGATCCATACTGATGTTGTAGGTTTCCAGTCGGGACTTGTCTATGTAGATATTGATTTCCTTGTCAAGCCCGCCGAAGATCATCGCTCCCGCGACTCCCTCGATGCGTTCAAGACGCGGAATGATATTGTCTTTGAGATATTTTTTAAGGATCTGCGTGTTTTTCATTCCGGTAACACCGCTTATCACCACCGGCATCTGGGACATATCCTGCTTGAGTACCATCGGATCATCCATGTCTTCGGGAAGAAACATACTCATCTGACTGATATTTTCCCGGATGTCCTGACCGGCGAAATCCAGATTGGTTCCCCATTTGAATTCGGCAAGGATAATTGACATGCCCTCCTCAGAAGTTGACGTCACTTTTTTGATCCCCTTGCTCCTGCTTATCACTTCCTCCAGAGGACGCGTCACCAGCTGCTCCACATCTTCGGCGGCAACCCCCTCATATTTGGTCATGATCGTGAGAATCGGAAATTCCATCTCCGGCATCAGATCGAGACCGAGCTGGAAAAACGAGATTATGCCGAACAGGAGAATGATCATGATCATCATCGAAATGGTGACCCGTCTGTTTACTGAAAATTCAGGGAGATTCATATGTTACTTTCCTTCGGAGTCAACAATAGAGGTTACTTTTATCGCGGTTTCTCCGGTAAGACTTACATTGTTTTCCGAGATGACCAGATCCGACGCTTTCAATTGCCCTCCGGTGATTTCGGTATAATCGGCATTATTCATTCCCGTTGTAACGGCGACCCGTTCCGGTTTCGCGGCATACGGCACCTTGCCTTCAGGCACCCGGAAAACAAACGCCGAATCGTTACGCACCACCACGGCCTTCGTCGGCACTTTCAGCACATCGTTTTTCTCTTCGGTTATAATCCGTACACGCGTAAACATACCGGGCCGGATAAGTTTCTCATCATTGTTGATCTCTACGGTAACCGTTGCCGTCCGGCTGCGCATATCGAGCGCCGGAGAGACCCTGCTTACCGCCCCGTTAAAAGTTTTATCCTGCAGGGCATCAACGGTGATCACCACCGGTGCGCCTTGCCGTATCTGCACGAAATCCTGTTCAGGCACCTTCACTTCTATTTTCATTTTATCAAGCCGTGCGAGACTCAGGATCGACCCCAATCCCGACGGCCCCGGTTTCATCGAACTGTACACTTCTCCATCGTTGTAATATTTTCCTATTATCAACCCGCTGAACGGCGCGGTCAGTTCGATATCCGACACCACCCGTTCATAGGCGGATTTCGCCTGCGCATAGCCCGACACCGCACCATCGAGCTGCACATCGGTCATGCTCCCTTTCGCCTGCAACGCCCTGGTCCGTTCGAGATTCTTCTGTGCAAGTTCAAGGCCTGTTTTCACCGCGGCGACCGCCATATCATCCATTTTCACCAGTACCTGCCCCCTGTTCACATGACTTCCTTCATCGACGAGGATTCTGACGATCCTCCCCGGTGCCAGTGGTGCGATTTCGACTCTTCTGGCGGCATCGACATTGCCGGTATAGATCAGATATCGTTCAATGTTTCCCTCGACGACACCGGTTGCGGTTACCGGCAGAACGATCTGATCAATGCCCTCCTGAGCGGCACTCTCCTTTTTATTGCACCCCGAAAAGAACAGCACCGTTGCAATTATCGCCGTACCTATGGTGAAATTTCTCATTAATAAATCGTTTCCGGAACATTCGGATTTCATGGTATCGTTTCCTTCCTTTTTCAACTGTTTTCATCCAGCAGATATTCAAGTTCACTTCGTTTCAGGTAATAATTGATCACGCCATTATGGAAATTGATGGTAGCCTCCGTCAAGGTCCGCTGCGCTTCGAGCAGGTCGGCGTTTTTCGCCACTCCGTACGCCATCTGATCGGCAATTATCGTATAGCTTTTCTTCGCCTGTTCGAGTGCTTTCTCTGCAATATCAATCTTTTCGAACGCCTCTTTGACATCGAGATAATTTTTCTCCACGCCGAGGGCGATACCGTTTTTTGCCTGCTCGATACCGATTTCCAGTTGACGCAGCTGCGATTTGGCTTTCGTCGTTTTATGCCACCCCTCTCCCCAGTCAAACAGATTCATCTGCAGCGCGAGGGTGACGTCCCAGCTGTTGTAAAATTCCGGTTGATAACTTCTGTTGGGGCGTTTGAAGTTATAGTTCCCCTGTGCGACGACATTGGGCATATAGGCCGCCCTGCTGATTTTCACCATATTTTCGAGAACGTCCCGCTGGTACTCCAGCGCCTTTATCTCCGACCGGGATCTTCGGGCTTTATCTATAAGAACCGACATTTCCGGCAGGCTCACCCCTTCGGGCGGTACCGCTTCGTAAACGAGTTCGATTGCCGAATCGATGGGAATTCCCATGGTATTACAGAGTGCCGCTTTGGCCATGGTAATGCCGTGCACAGCTTTCACGCGGGTCAGTTCCAGATTGTACTTCTGCACCCGCGCCTTCATCACCTCCTGTTCACCGAGCATCCCCTGCGCCATCATGTTCTCGAGATCCTGAACGATCCCCTCGAGCTGCCTTAGGGAGGTATCGATAACTTCCATTGAACGCTGCACCTGAAGCACCGTGTAAAACGATCGTTTTACCGAAAGAACAAGGTCCCGCTCCACTTTTTTACTGTTTTCCTCAACCGCCTTGAGTCCGTTGCGGGCCGCACGATAACCGTTGTAGATCTTCCCACCCGTAAAAATCGGTTGCTGAACGGAAAAAATGATATTATAGATATTTTCATCGCCCATGTATATCTTCCCGTCCCCCTGCTGATCACCTCCGCCCATCTGGGCCAGTGCCGCCAGCAAACCATAATCGGGAGGATTTCCTCCGACCGTATCTTTAAAGGCCAGATACTCAAACGGAGCACTCAATCCACTCAGAAGATCGCCCATTGCCGAAGCATCCAGATACGGCGCCTCATCCAGTCTGGTATAGGTAGCCCGACCTGAGAACTTCGGTAAAAAACCGGTTTTGGCTTCCTTGACACCGGCGGTTGCTTCAAGCAGCTTCTCTTTTTCCAATCTGACCTGCTCGCTCTTTTCCAGAGCGATCTCGATACACTGATGAAGCGACATACCCTTCTGTATCTGCGCATAAAGCGGCATGCACAGTAAACCCATCAGGGCCGTCAGCAGTCGTAACCTTCCTTTTATTTTCATGGCGATTACTTTCCCGGTGATATTTGATTTGAATTCTATGTATTCCTGTTACTACTATCTGATTTCAGTAAGGGTTGCAGAAACGTCTTGAACTGATTGATCTCACTCTCCACATCGTCTACTTTGGTGTTTTTGCACCATCGGAACATGATACCACGCAGAATCGAATTGATATATTCAGAAACGATCACATCATCGAGTTCCACGGTCACTTCTCCCCGTTCCCGTCCTTTTCTGATTACCTCTGTCGTAAGCGCCTCGAATGACTGAACCGTCTCTTTCATCAGCACCATTTTATCTTTCTGCTTGTGAAACTGTGCAGGATTCGGAGGAATTCCCGCCTCGAAATCCATCATCCCCATCATCAGATTGAAATGTTCACCGAATACCGCAAGCACCCCGCGCGCATACTGTTCAATCGCATCGAAGGTACTGTCGGCCGCC
Organism: Chitinispirillaceae bacterium; assembly: GCA_016930275.1. GTDB lineage: Bacteria > Fibrobacterota > Chitinivibrionia > Chitinivibrionales > Chitinispirillaceae > JAFGNB01. The sequence goes on along the minus strand of JAFGHA010000018.1, from coordinate 9,759 downwards.
GATACACGGTCCTTCACGCTTTCAAAAACCCTGCCCCCTTCACGAATAACAAGGTCCATGAAGATCTCTTCCTTGTTTTCATAATAGTAATAGAGTGCGGTTTTTGAAAATCCTGCGGCCTGGGCGATATCCTCAAGCCGGGTCTGATGGTACCCCAGTTTGGAAAAGGCTTCCCATGCACCTTTGAGGATTACTTCTATCTTCGCATCACGGACCGCCTGCTGCCTTTTTTCCCGAGGTTCCATTTTTTGAATCCTTGTTCAAATTTTTGAATTAGTAGTAATTATACCACATTAAGGTTCAAAATCCAACTATTTTCTTATTTTTTTCATGCCACAGGCAGCCGGAATCTCTAACTTTTTGATAATTAAGGGGCAATTATTTACCTATCCCGTACAGAGAGAACTCACACATGCAATAGCTTAATTATCCGAAACTGAATCCCTAAAAGATGGCTTAAAAGATGGCTTATGCCTGATAATTTCATCCGGGATATGCCGAAATGGTACAATGTACGGTAAGTTATATCCAAACGGTTTCTATTCACCTGACCGGTAAAAATGGCATTGCAGCGAGGTAGGCTGTCAGAATAGCGGAGTAGTTCTTCCCAATACGGAAAAAAGGTCGGATTTACGTCGATCGAAGGCGGCACTGTGCGCTCATCGCCTCGATACTTCACTTTGAAGAGTACACGATCCGGCAGGTGAAGGAGTATCTGCGCGACCGGGGTATCAAAGTCGGAATGGTGTAAAAAAAAGCTCCACCATTTCTCATTGTGGCGAAGCATTGATGGTCTCTCCGTTATAGCTGATTCAGTTTTTAATTAGCAGCTGTTCCGAACTGGTCAAATTCGGACACCGAGGCTCTCGAAGTGACCGGATTTCAACTTAAAATGGCTCATTTCGAGAACCTCAATGAGCGTTTTCAACTATTCTGGACGAATACTAATTAATACTTATCGTATGGACGTAGCGGAGTTTTCCGCTCTCAATCCTGAAGAGATGCGAATCGGGCATTGCGCCGCCGAATTTACATAAAATACTCACCGTACCGAGCTCGACGTCAACCACATATGTTCTGGCATTAATCATGACACCCGAAGGAACCCCGACATTACAACTTTGATTGGGGTCGTCAAGATTATTTTTATTACCAGTATACATACCACCTTCAAGTCGTCCACACGGTTTTCCCCACGGCACTTCAACACTGGTATCATTAAACAAATCAAGATAGGCATCACCTGCAGCCTGAATTGTTTCCCGGTCATCGCGGTCTGCATCCGGAATGATACCCCATTTTTCCTTACTTGCGATATCATAGCGGAACTTGAAGCTACTTTTATCATCAAGTGCCCAGTCACCTACGCTCGACACCAGCGCATTGATTTGAGAAATTTTTCCATCTTTCACCGTTATCTGTGCTCCGACTTCGTGTGGGTCGGCACTCTCATAATCCATTACTTCCGTGAATATTTTGCAACTGTCGATATCAAGGAAATCACGATGGAGACCTACTTTCAATTTGGTTTTCCATACTCCCGCATTAAAAGATGATGCCTTCATATTTTCACTATATACAGCACCATCCGCCAGAGTCATTTTGTCGGGATCCGCAGCTTCGAGTGCCGCGATAAATCCGTCCACCAGTTTTTGCAGCACCTCCCTTGTACACGCTCCTCCTGCAGCCTCCTCCGTCATGGTAATCCGGATATCCTGCATACTGTAGCTGCCTACAGGCTGATTCACGGTGATATACCCTGTTTTCGAGGCGATGATCGTATCCACCACCGCGGCAGCGGATTGCTTAAGGAGCGTCAGGTCGCCGTTGCCGCCAGGCCCGTCACTGACCTGTTCAAGATAAAGATCTTCTCCCATGCAGACGAGTGACCGTGTGTACTCCCTGTCGTTCACGGTGATACGCAACAGATACATTCCTGAGGAAAGGTCGGGTAGTTTCGTGGAAACCGGTTCACCCGAAGAAGATGCAAAGGTGGTCAGGCTCAGAAGTCTGCCATTGCCGGAAAAAATTGCCATGTTTCCGGATAGATCACGTGACGGTGAATGAAACAGGATGGTGGTTCCGTGCAAATCAAACCGCATTGAGCGGTCCGCATGAGGATGGCTGGTAACCGCAGTCCCGGTACTCAGTGAAAACGAGCCGTCCTCGCCAGAGGTAGCCGTAACGGAAGAGAGCTTTTTAAGGGTCAGGGTAACCCCGGCCAGTCCTTTACCGTCTGAATCGGTAACCTTCCCCGAAAGTGATGTCTGCGCCGGAAGTGTGCATTGGAAAACGACGATCAGTAAAAGTACACGTACCATAATTCCCCCTCGTGGAAGTGTCCTTATTGTTGAATCTGACCGGATGTATGATCCTATATTCCTCAATCGAATTCAGGAGCCAGAATTCAGTATTCAGAATATTAAAAATTTACAACCAATCAAGTATGCCACCAATCTGGTGAAAACAAATTTGAAATGACAGGCTGAAAGAACTGTATCTTTGAGTTGGTGTTGACGTTATTCTGAATTCTGAATCCTGAACCCTGTATTCTGCCTATTGATCTTAGGAAGATGAATTAATCGGCTATATAATCTGAAAATGCACGGCAAGGCAAGTCGAGTTACCAGTAATATACGAGGAATGATTCTACCGATAACAAAAAAAATATGATTCGATGGAATATTTTGTGGAAAATCCGGACCACAGCAGAAACAGCCACAATCGGGTAGAAATACCAATGTGAATCTTACAATTTAAGTAATATATTCAATGCCTATGGCAGAGACTTCTCCGGATCTTGCAGATTATCACCGCAAAGTCTTCCTGTCTCAAATTGTCAGATAACCACAGCCCGACTGACACAGCAAACATCACTTGATTTTCATCCCTTTTCCGGATGCGGAAACCTTCTTCTGATTGAGATCGAGCAGAAACAGATCTTCAATTCCCGCACAGATCACCTGACTGTCCGAAAGCCAGCCGATTCCGACTCCGGTATATTTTTCGTCAATAGAAGCCTGTTCCACGATTTTTCCGGAGACCCTGTCAATAACGCACAGTGTTGCCAACGGTCCTGCAGTTCTCAGCACGGCAATCTTCGTCCCGATCGGGTTCGCGATCATCGTTCCGGTTAATCCGTTCAGTACGGATTCCGGAGCCTGCCAGGTGATCTTCCCATTACCGATATCTCCTGTCCAGAACTGTGCAATGAACCCTGAATCATTCTCAACGGTCAGTGTAACGGCAGTTGCCGCATCATTGACATAGTAATTGATTTCACACTCTTCGGGTACCTGTGGTATCGTGAGATCGGTCGCTTCGTTTTCAGTCCGTTTCCAGAAGAAAAGTTTCTTCTGATAGGCATCATATATAATCCATCCGTCAAAATCACTGTTCCATCCTGCAGAAACCGCCAGTTCACTTGAATGAATTTTATCTGATATCGAATAGCTGTTGTCTTCTTTGCGGTACACTCCCGCACCGGTTTCGTAGAAATCGATGTTTGCCGATTTCGAATGAACACACAGCAGTGCGGTGAGGTCGTCATCGGGATATATTTTGTCAATTTCAAACGGTGACGAGTGTGACATATTGCCAGTGACCTTTCCGTTGAAATCAACGAAGTCAGCCGTTCCCTTCTTTACCGCCGTGATTCTGCGCATCTTCGGATTCAGATTCCAGGACAGGAAATCGGTGGCATCGGCAAGCGCCACATTTTTCCGGTCGCCATCCGCCTGCGGATACAACGGCACCTTGTTCACGAAGGCGCCATGTATATCTGCATTGCTGAAATGGCACACATTGCGCAATGCAAACTCCAGCACCACATCCCCCTTGACCGGACCGAACGCGATTCCCGTTATTTCAAGCGCTGTATGAATGACCTCTATTATTGCCGCCATATCGTTACCTTTCTTTTATATTCAAATCAATACCATTTGCACCGGACCGGAAGACTGCCCGATTCTTGGTAGTACCGTATCTCAATTAAAGATGAAGTCAACCGGTAATTCATCCATCGGATCGGTTGCCGAGGCTGCACTGACATAGGCCACATTTTTATAGATCATGCCTATATCAGTTCCTTTCTTGTTTCCCTGTTTGAACACTTCTTTCGATATTTTTTGAGGCATATCTGGCGATGAATCGAGCACCGCCTGCGGGTTGAGCCAGAAGTCTGTAGTGGTTGACGGAGCAGACATTAGTGCCTGAATGACATGGAGTCCCATCTTGATTTTTCCGTACGTACCGAAAATCACTGCATTCGGAAAATGTTTTACCCACTTTTTACGGACATGCCGGTAACTAAAGGTATTGCAGGCCGACAGAATTATTCCCTTGCACCGCGTTTTGAGCGCCCCGAGCAGTGCTGCGTCTGTGGGAATATACGGATTGGCCTGCGAAAATGGTGCAATACCCGATGACGCCGGTTCTGTTGTTGAACAATACAATTCAGAATCGTTCTTTCCTGTATTCGGTAAGGATCGGGTAGCCTGTTCCCACCGGCCGTGATGGTAATCATTATTGAAAAAACCGGCATACTTGTTATTGTTGTAACAATCACTGGGATCGACGGTAGGATCAACAGCAAAACTACCGTAGTCACTTGCGTAAAGAATACCATGGTGTCCGGACAAGACCAGCCAGTCGGCCGGAAGTTTCTGAAGCTGGCCAATGAAACCGGCACCGTATTTCTTCGCAGTATTCCCGCAGAAAGAGACCGTATTCATTCCCGCAGTTTTCGGCGAAAGATCGGTTAACCCTTTTTTGATTAGATACCTTCGCAGTGCATTACAGTCGGCAATGTTCGACAACTCAAGCATGGTGAATGCAGGTGTGGATGTAATCGCTATCGCGCTACCGGTTGCTCCTGGAGTTGGCATAATTCAATTCTCCACAAGGATTGTTTTTCAGATTTTTCAAATTTTCACTTAAAATGATAATTTCTGTTACATTACATATCTGCGAGAGTCAACATAGACAATAAAGTTGAAGGTAGTACTGCTGCTGAACCCCCGAAACATCAGAATGTTTTTTTCTGGTCCGGCCTATATACTATCGACCAGCTCCAGATCAATCTTAAAGAAATATCCTTCCGACATACTACCGATTTCGACGGGCCCTTCCCAGACAGGATGTTGACCTGCAGGTCCTAGGCCATACAACCGCAAAATACCATGCCCCGATACTGTATCGGTCCATTCACCACTATCCTCTGGATTGGCCTCAGCTTGAGTATTGACCGTTGGTTTCTGCCCTTTTGACCCCGATAAACCTTCATTACAACAAATTACCATTGATAAAATTGATATAACAACGAAAAATTATTCACTAATCGATAATGATGCATAGGTAACCTCATATCGGATACTACTATTTTACCAACTAAAAACTGCCGAAATTCAACTTTTTCTACTGAAGCGGTACACATTTAAACTTTTTGGTTTTATGCAGTTCCAATTTCCTTAGATTGAAGTAGTGCTCTTTAATAATAACTGCCCCTAGGCCGCCCGCAAGCCATTCCTCGTATTGCGGACACTTGGAAACAGCTGAATCACCGTTTTCCATCCAGATTGAAACGGTATCCACGCCAACAACACTGATGGTGTCCCAATAAAGCGTGTCAAGAATTTTATTACCCGAGTTAATATCGTAAGCACTCAACGTCCGTGCATCGGGCCCAGTCCCATAATCCATAAAGAGGAACGTTTTTATCAACTTTATAAAAAAACCGTTTTCCTGATTAAGCAATAGAAAGAGAGTATCTTTAGTGACTTTTGTAGTAGCTTCAGTACTATCCGTTCTGACAACAAAGATATCCTTTGCAGAACTGGATTTATAGGACTTCTCTATAACAGTAAGATCGCCATATCGATATATTTTCACTTGTGAATCACTGACAGATTGCTTTACATCTGCAGTTCCGCATTTCCCAGCCTGAAGAGTTCCAACAAAAAGAATGACGAAAAATAATCCTGCAAACATGCTCTTTCTCCCGATAATTGCTCCAGTATCTACCTATTACATTTCTACAATACAATCCAACCGTACTATCGTATACCCACTCTTTCTTTTTGTCAATCCAACTATATTTTCAGACGAAGGATTTTCAGTTCCATTTCCATTCGCTGCACCCGGATCATTCATGATGTATTCACCATCAGACGTTTTTCCGACGATTACAACAAAATGATCACCAGCGGTAGATTTGGAACTTCCATATTTAACACGTGCTATCGTAGGGATATTCTTTTTAATTTTTTCATCGAGAACAGATGAGAAACCAGTAGTGACGCGGTTGGAAGACAAAGTTACTCCACCATTTTCCTTAAACTTAAGAGCTTTATCGATATAAACTGCCTCTCCTACATAACCTGAGTTTTTATCCAAGTATGCATCTAGAGTCTTGGGGGTGACGTCACGGCCGTAAAACTTGAGAATCATTGCAATACTTGAAACAAAACAACCAGCTTGTCCAATTGTCCTTTTTGCTCCTAAAGTTTCGTCACTCCATTCTGTATCTAATTGGTAAAAAAATGGTATTTTTTTACCATCGCGTTCGACAAAGACAGGCTCTTTTTTCTTAAACTTATCGCTCTTCGCGGTACTTCCATCCCCAGTTTTACCGGCTCCACCACTGCTGTCTACAGCACCACCAGCTCCCGCACTGCTGCCACTTGTATCACTACCACTGCCTGCCGACAATGGCTTCATCTCCTTAATTTCCACCTTGCATGGTCCCGGCGGTACATCTTCCAGTTTCGCGTATCCTTTATCGTCGGTTGTTCCATCCTTGGAGGTCCCATCGGCGAAATAAACGGTAAATGTGGCATCAGCAGCTGAAAAACCGGGGTCGGGTGTCAGATTGATCTCCACCCAGTCCTTGAACTCCAGTATCCCGCTCTCCTGCTTTCTCCCCACCGGTACGTTGTCAACCATCACCACAAAAAAGTATTCAGGCGGATTGTAGTTCTTACCGTATTTTTTCAACTCCTCGTCGGTGGGAATATCATCGGTATCTTCCTGGTAGATGAATTTCCAGTTCAGTTCCACTTTATTGTCTTTTATCACGGTCGGAATTTTAACCACCGTATCATGATTTCCGTCGTTGTCGTACTCGTAAATAATGACCGAGACTTCGTCCCCCTCCTCCACCCCGTTGGTGAACACGCAGGAAAGCTGTACCTCCTCGTCACGGTGTATCTGCACCTTGCTCCACTTCATGCTCGACACTTCGATAGGCGGACGCACCGGGATCTCGTTCGAATCGATCGAAAGCCCATGCTTCGGAAGTTCCACTTCTAGGTAGACGTAGTCGTCCGGTTTTACCTTGTCGGAAATGACCACCTTCCCGCGCCACCGGTTGAGCACCATTACTCCTTCCACTTTGTCGAGTTTTTTTCCTTTGGCGGTATACAGTGTTGCTTTTACTTTTGCACCATCGCCCACAAGCAGTGTTTTCACTTCGAACTCAGCCGCAAAACCCGCGTAGGCACGGCCCTGCGACCAGAGCGCATAAATTATCTGAGACTCTACGGTTATTTTCTGCGGACTGTCGGTCGGAATATTATTCGTGGTATTCATTTTCGATCAGCCTTTAAATGTTTCGATTTTCGCAACTATCCATTGTTCTCCAGGTCATACTTCGAATCGACGTCAATCCGTAAGCTTCTTATAATACCTTCGACTTCGGTTGCAATGGTTTTGACCGTTTTTTTGTTGAACGTCGCGGTAAACAGATAGACCTTGTCTCGAATGGCGAAGTACCACTGTTTCTGGATAAACTTTATCTCATCGGTAGGCCGGTAACTGTAGGTGATCTCAACACCGTTCGCCCCGTTGAAAAATGCAGCTGGTTTTTCCGCCACCAGCTCGAACCCGGGGAGCATCCCGGCACTCGTTTCGGTCTGATGCTTCGCGAACGTCTGCAGGTCAACGTCCTTCTGCAGGCCCGGTAGAACGGTAAGCACCAGATTGTGCTGCACTCCGCTGTCGTGCGGGCCTTCGAAGGTGTAAACGGTGGTCTCTTTCCAGCCGTCGGGAAAAGTGAGTTTGAAGAGGTTGTTGGTTATCGACATTATGACCCTTTCAGAATTTATTCGTACAGACAGAATGCATCCGAGACAAAAATCAACTTTTTAGAACTTCGTTACCTCAAACAGACAACACCGTTTTTCCCGCCGAGGTAACATGACCCGTCACTATCCACTACAGGTCTGCAGGATATCTCCGGGATAACGAATTTTTCAAAAACCAGTTTTCCTTCAGAATCGGTAACAAACACGGAGTGGCCACTTACCGAAATTACCGATTTGTCCGAAAGAACCGAGAAAAGAATCGGCTTCTGTGCGGAATCAAACGGGTGACGCCAAACTTCATTTCCGTTGTCAATGCAATACAGAACCTTTCCGGCAGCGATAAATATTACTCCGTCGGGAGTTGACGCAGCGGGTTGAATGATAATTCCAATACGATCAAGTTCTATGGTCTGCATCTTTATATTGCTCTGATCTATCAGGTGCAAAAATCTTCCTTTTTCAGTTTTTTCAATCACCAGTACTTCATCATCATGATTGAGTGACAAGCCCTCAATGGAAGTAAACGGACGGACTTTAACCATCTGGTCATCTTCGACAACTGCAGGAAAAGAGTAAAGATTGTTTTCTGAAGCTATGTGCACCATTGACTTGTCGGAGGAAAAACAGACCCATCGGGCCACCTCCTGCCGCCACACACGACTCCACATACTCACCTGACTCTCTTTATTCATGTGCTCAAAAGTAAAATTCACCGAGGCCGGGCTGCTCCCCGGCGAAACATATTTACTGCCGGCATAATTGAACAGATAAAACACGTCATCTCCTGTAACATTACATGATAGCAGACGCGAATTATCCAGAAATGCCGGTAGCGGGATACATTCCTTCACCTTTCCATCAAGGCCGACCACCTCATACCTGGCGGCATGGCTTATTTTTACGATTCCTTTTTCACTCAGATCAAATTCCGCATTGTCGTATTTGGTCTGCCGCCATTGAAGATTTCCGGTACTTTTTTCCAGCACAATAAATTCAGAACCACAGTCTGCAACAACAACATTTTGCCATAATGCAAGGTGAACAGGGGTATTTCTGCAGATTTCACCCATTTTTATCGGATTATCCGGCCACAGGACATCTCCCTGCAGGGCAACCGTGAAAGGAAGTGCGCTACGATTTCCGTAATCACCGAATTTACGATTATTGATGATCTGGTTGTCCATTTCTGCTTTCACTTTCTGTTTGGAATCGGATGCGGCATCATGCTGCGACAGTGATAACACCAACAGCAAAACACTTGAAATTCGTAACATTTCGAAATCCCGCTAAATTGCCTGCAAAGTTAGCGTGGTACTTCCCAGACGTGCACGAGCCCATGCTTCCAGAAAATTCCAAGCCGGTAATTCCGTAGTTGCATTGACCGGATTACTGATGACAGCTGAAGCACCGAGTATGAATCGCATGAAATCATCGCCGGTAAAATTTGACCGTATCCGTAACGTTCCTGAATTCACCGTGATTCTCGGATCCGTACCGGTTGCGGCGGTACGAAGAAAAATAACATTAAAATTCGTCCGTGCATCATGACCTGCAATAAAACCGGGAATGAAATTGACAAATATTTCATTCATTTCAGCAGGACCGTTTATCATACAGAATCGCATACTTCTATCCGTCCATGCATCTTTTATCGTATTAATACTTCTGGTAAGATTTG
>JAFGHA010000144.1 GCA_016930275.1 Chitinispirillaceae bacterium | reverse complement strand
GAACACCTGCCGGCAACCGTTATCGGGCACGACGCCGCCACCGACACAGGTCTTATCCGGGTGGCCGCTTCCGGTCTTCACTACGCGACGTTCGGTGATCTGCAACCACTGCAGGTGGGGCAACTGGTAATTGCCATGGGGAATCCGCTGGGGTTTCAGTCTACGGTGTCTACCGGAGTCGTCAGTGCCACCGGAAGAGCTCTGCGTGCTCAGAACGGAAGGCTCATAGCGAATATCATCCAGCATACCGCTCCACTTAATCCCGGTAATTCCGGAGGGCCTCTCCTCAATTCGCGGGGGCAGATTGTCGGCATCAACACCGCGATCATCGCCATGGCGCAGGGAATCGGTTTCGCCATTCCGTCAACTACCGTGCACTGGGTGGTGCCGCAACTGCTTTCGTACGGTAAAGTTCGGCGACTTTTTCTCGGAATTCAGGGGCAGACTCGCCCATTGAGCCGGAAGATGATCCGTTTTCACGGGCTTAGTCAGATGGCCGCCTGTGAAATTATGGGAGTTGAACGCAAGAGTCCGGCAGCTGCCGCGGATATGCATATCGGCGATCTGATTGTCGGTATGAATAACCATACTATTGAATCCATGGACGATATTTTTTTCCGGCTCTCGGAACTGCCGCTCAGTGAACCGATTACGATACGGATCGTCCGGAGAAGTGCAATGGTGGTAACAACCGTAGAGCCCGGTGAACGTACCGGTAACGAATGAGGAGAACACTATGAAACTTACGGAAAAACACTGCAAGCCCTGTGAAGGCGGGGTACCACCACTTACCGACGACGAAGAGAATACCCTGATGAACGATCTGGACGGGTGGGATATCGAAAGAAAAGGCGTGCACCGGATTTACAAAACCTGGCTGCTGCCGACCTTTGTTAAAGCAATTGAATTCGTCAATGAGATCGCCCGCCTGGCCGAAGAGGAGGGGCATCACCCCGAACTGATCATCAATTACCGTCGGGTAACCGTTGAGCTGAGTACCCACGCCATTCTCGGGCTCTCCGAAAATGACTTCATCCTTGCATCTAAAATCAATCAGCTGAAGATCAATGATCACCCGTCAAAGAGAAAAAGGTAACCGATAGACGGACGTGAGCAGCGCATACAGCTGATCTTAAAATACAGGAGTGATCACGGACGCATTCCCGCATCGGAGTCGCACAAGATAACAGCCGTTGCCGGATGCGATATTATTGAGGTCGATAGTCCACCCGATCCGGTCCGATGTGGTAACAGCTGCTTTGTAAAGGCATTTTCCGCTCAGTGAAAAAACCCCGATTTCATAAGGGAGGATACCGGTCCAGGAAAGTGTGATTTTCCGATTCGTTTTGATCGCTTTAAGAGTGGGTGTTTTGCGGTAAGAATGTGCTGCTTTTTTTCCGGTATGTACCGGTGTACTTCTCTCCTGATCGAACAGCCAGGGGAGCAGTTCAGGTTCATCATATGCCGTCGTCCATACGTTGTGTCCGGCACCTTCATACTCGGTATAACGGGGCGGTGTTCCCAGACCGGTCAGCGCTTCGACGATGATACGTGAGTAATTAACGTCGGTAATGTCATCTTCGGTACCGTGAAAAATCCAGAACGGAGTTTCTTTCATGAGTTCGGCTTTTGCGGTATCGGCAATACCGCAGATAGGATTCGCCGCGGCAAAACGGTGAGGGGCGCGGGTGACGATGTCGAATACCGCTTCTCCGCCGAGTGATTGACCGGTGACATAAATCCGGTTGGTGTCGACAAACAGCGTGTCACTTTCACAAAGGGTGTCGAGCAGTGCGAGTACCTGTGCCATTGATCGGGTCGGAGTGGGGGGATTGTACACCTCCGGATATCGGGGAAATGATGTCCATGCATCCGCTTCGGTGCACTGGGGAGCAAGCGCGTAGCAGGGGTAGGCGGCACTGTTGATGGAATTGATGAAATGATAGGGGAAATTCGCCAACTGCCGGTAATTGTCATCTCCCCATTCTCCCGCACCATGAAAAAATATCAGGAGCGGGTAGCGTTTATCGGAGGAGATATTCTGCGGCGGATGAAACATATACGGGAGAATAAAATCCGCACCATTGTCAAAACGGTGTGCTGTAAATTCAGTATCCTGAGAAAATACCGTAGCAAGTTGAAACAGAATAAAGATCCCGCCATATTTCAGCACTGAAACCCCTTCCGGATAATTTACGGCAAATCAGAAAAAACCGTGATGCAGTGAGGGTCGCGACACTATCGATAATATATATCCATGGTCATCTCTGCGGAGTATCAGGTGCGGTAACCGTGCCTGATTCGCGGCGGTCAGACTCCGGCGTGTGTTATGACATGAAATTTCTGAAAATGGAGTAACGGGAAGATCGAATCAGTCCTCGATTATCCGGATACCGGCTGCAGGGTTCGGCTCAGTATACTCCCAGTTTCATTCCGAGTTCAAGCGTGAAACCCTTGACGCCCACACCTGTTTTCCCGTTAAATTCAACCGGTAACGATAATGCGAGAAACAGTGGCAGAAAATCGTTGTAAATCTCCAGCCCGTAGATCGGTGTCAGGGTGAACCAGCGGTCTTCTTTTTTCCGGATTTCTTCGCGGACGACCCAGACGCTATCCGACTGAGTGAAATGATAGGAGAGCGTATCATCGGGGAGCTGAAAACCGTAATCCTCGAGTAATGGCGTTCCTCCCGTCGGGAATGAACTGATGAGCGCGTTGTTTTTCGGGGTGATGACATAATCATATTCGGTGTAGAAAGCCTTACCCAGTGGAATGCTGCCGTTCAAACCGAACGAGTGAGTAAGACGGGGGTGTTTGATACCTCCGTAGGCATGAAATGAGAAATAGTCGGGAGAGATTACGCCCATATCGTTTCTGCTTGAGGCAGGGGAGGCGCGGGCTCCAGTGAAACGGTGTTTTTCCGCAACCAGGCGTCCCAGATCGTCATCCCATCGCTCGGTGGCCGTTTGCAGATAGAAGAGGCCGGGGGAGTAGGTTGCACCGAAAATAAACACCCCCCAGTCATGTGTGGTTGTATGGTCGTACGTCAGGT
>JAFGHA010000143.1 GCA_016930275.1 Chitinispirillaceae bacterium | reverse complement strand
GCGGTAAAAAAGAAACAGTGTGAAACACTGGATACCTTCCGCTTAATGAATAGAATGATAACGCGCGAAACATACCAGCCCGGGCTGGTATGCTGTGCGCTTTCAGCGCTCCATGGTCTAATTCGGTGTATTTAAATGGATACCCCGCTAAAGTAATTGTAAAGACCTTACAATGCGGAACCCTGATTACTGCCCTCCCCCTTCACCCGATAAACCAGACTGCTCGTCTTCCCCTCCGTCACCACAATCTCCTTCTCGATCATCTCCTTTAAATCTCGCTGCAGGGTCTTTCGACTTACGCCCCGGCACATCTTTTCGTAGTCCCCGATACAACAGGCGTGAATTTATCCCATTCGATAGCACTCTCCGCATAACCGACCGGAGTACATTTCGTTTCGATCGATGAATCGTATGGTCAACACTCGAATATAAAAATCTGGACAGGTTTCCAGGTTCCACCGCAATTACAGCATCCCCGTTAACAGGCGCATCAGCCGTTACTGAGTCATCCTCAGCCATAGTTCTGAACAACCACCTGTTCCTGCGGATTCCTTCGGGTGATGCCTATCGGGTGACGTTTCTCACTCTTCAGGGAGTTGCATTTTACAACCGTGCATTTATGAAAAGTGAAGCACTCGCCCTTACCCCGTTCTACCGCAATGGCGGATATGTGCTGGTGGTGAGGAACGGCAGACAGGTTATCTTCCGGCAAAAGATAATTTCGTTGCGGTAAAAACGGATCATGATTCACCACGGTGCGGAAGTGTCGTTTTACAGCACTTGCCCGTGGTGCCTTCCGCGGCATCCCTGAAGTGATATGTCGGGAATCGGGATTCGGAGGCATCGGATCTCCGATACCGACAATTCAAACAGTTTTCAGACTGGTGTACCTTTATTTCTTTACGGGAAACACGACGTCCGGAATTAAGATTCTGCAGTACACGGTTTTTTCCGGTACAGCCCCATCCCGTACAAGAGAGAGTATATACATACCCGCCGGCAGTCGACTCAGCAGTTTTAATGACACCGGACCTCCATCGCCGGGAACGAACAGAGGTTCACTACCTGTTTGTTTTCCGTCAACGCCATATTCGGCAAGTCGCATCGATGAACGCCACGATCCATGCAGATGCAGCTTCGCTCCCCTCACCCTGAAAGAGGTGTCGACCGTTTTCCCGTCGGCGAAAACATTTCCGATGCTCACCGGAGGTCAGCAACAGGTTGCTATCTGTTTTCATACCGTTTTTTCCGTGACACAGGGTCGGACCTGTCGTCACCTGCACCGTCGTTGTCCGGAATACTTGCCCTGTTCACCCCCGGTTGAAAAACGATGCCCCGTTTTCCGCTGAGGTGCCACAGTACCTGGAACGCGCCCCGGCCACCCATTATCCGCTTTCCAAGCGCATTTACCGGATAGAACGACTGGTGTTCCGCCCTACCGATTACTACTCCTGCGGAGGGCGAAACTGTTGGCATGCCGTGTATCGCACCCGTCGGTAAATCGGGGCTTTCGGTGGTGAAGGGAGAAGCGGGCAGCCCCTCTTTATTGTATAGAGATGCCGCGGGAACATTGGACCATCCGTAGCGCACACGCGCAGGATTCCCGACCGACGAACTGCTCACGATCACGGTATCACCGCTGATTGTCGCGGTTCCCCGGACGAATGGCCCCGACGCTGCCGCGACGGAGAATCCGGAAAGCGTTCCGCCTTTGGCAACCAGTCCTCCGCCGGTATGGGTGAACAGCAGTTTGATCCTGTTTCCTTCGATAATTTTACGTGAAAACAGCGGCCCGGAATACACGAGATCATTCTCTCCGTAAAGCATCGCCCTTGCGGGAAGTGACAGACGCCTGCCCGCTTCCGGCTTGTCCGGATAATGCCAGTCACCCTTGCCGATATCGAAATTGACGGTCAATGCTGTATTCGGAAGCGCAAGTGCCAACCGCTGCCCTTCACGCACCTCGGCGACGTAACTGACGTCATCCGGTCCGGCGGTACCGGAGGTACTCGACAATTGTCCGAAGTAAAAGGGGAAATCTCCCTGCCCCCATGCATCGCGCCATCCGTTGATGAGCAGTTTGAACCGGTCACCGTACACCGGCGCATCGGTAGCGTTGCAGTTCTGCTCTCCCTGTATCCAGATAGTACCTTTGATACCGTACCCGACGGCCGGAGCGACCCAGAGATCCCACATTCCCCCTTTATCGGAATTGGTGATGCCCGGATTTGCTTTGAGTGTCGCCGGATCCATCCACTGGGTGATCGTCGTTCCACCGACCGCGGTTACTACGAGTCCTACGGCAACATCGGTGGTTTTGAGAATTTCCTTCCCGAAAAAGTACCCTGTTGCCGAAAGGTCGCCCGCAGTGGAGGGTGATACGACAATCCAGGGATTCTGCCCGCCGGTAGTCTGTCCCGGTTGTCGCAGCGTGAAATACCGCAGCTTCGGCACATCCGCCTTCTTTATGGAATCGGCGAGAGTGGCATAGAAACTCAGCCGCGTATCCATATTCGACTGTCCCGCCACCTGCCAGACTTCACCGATATAAACATCCGTGACGGAAACGGTGTTTTTCCCCTTGATGGTCATGGTCAGGGGACCGGCGGCCTCCATCGGATCGAGCGATACCTTCCATTTACCGCTTGACGGAGTAGTCACTTCCTTGGTCTGACTGCCGATAGTGACCGTCACCTTTTCGCCGGATGATGCCGTTCCCCAGATCGGAACGTTCATACCTCTCTGCAGTACCGCATGTTCAGAAAACGCTTTCGAGACCCCCACATTGGCAACTATTTCCGCCGTCACGCCGAAAACAGCAATAACCGTAATGATTATTTTCTGCAGTGCAAAGCACGAAACGACTAGTACAGGTTCTTTATGACCGATTTCCGGCATACATTCACTCCCGTTTCGTGTATAATTGGTTACGACGACATCAGATAACGGCATTCGCACTGTACAAACCGCTGTCTCAGCCATGACACCTTAACGCCTGATGATTCTTTGCAGTACCTGACCGGTACCGGTACCTATACGGAAAATGTACGCACCCGGCGGGACGTTTTTACCGTTAAATGTCAGTACCGTTCTGCCGGTCACGGGGCATACATCACCCACTTCCGCTATCCTGCAACCGTTCAGCCCGAGCAGGCTCATCCTCACCGCATCGCCCCGTTTCATATCGAGGGTTACCTGGATTTTATCTGTCAGCAATGAGGGGACAGGAAGAATAACGCCGCCGGGGGCACGTGCTGCAGCGGCTACCACACCGCAATCGGTCGGATTACTCAGCGTGGGTCCTGCGCCGCCCTGGGCATTAGTAACCTTACTTTTCACTTCGGAAGCGGCGTATTTCTCGTACTTGTAGGGTGGTGTGAAAACAGTGTTGTAGCCATCCCTTTTTGTTTCTCCCCGGTTGCATTCGATCGCGAATACACCGGACTGGCCCCCGGAACTGATAAGTCCGGTGGGGTTTTTCACGTTACCCTCGAAATAGCATCCTTCCACCCGCATATTGGACATGAAACCGGAGAAAGCCGCGTCGCCGACATTGTTGTAATAACAGTTCAGTACGTGGATTTTTCCGTAGCGTGTGCGGGGGCAGCGCGAATTGACATTATCCCACCAGCAATAGGCATAGGTGACATTCAATTTACCGTGACTGATGGACTCGTCGTCACTCGATCCGATAAGGTTTGAAAGATTATGATCACCGCCTGTAACATACGTAAATTTACACCAGGAGGCGGTCACGTTATCGGAACCTTTCACCACGTCAAAGTTACCATCCTCACCTTCCATTACGGTGCAGTGATCGAACCAGATCCTGTTGGATCCCTGAATACAGACCGCATCCCAGTTCTGCTCCGAATTGGAATTTCCGGGTCCCCTGACTATCACATTCCGGATCACGATATTGTTCACGTTTTTAATCTGAAATGAACATTTGATGGTAATCCCCGGTTTCATTCCGATAACCGTTTTATTTGATTTGAAATTAAGAACATCTCCGCTTTTTCCTCTATATCCGTTGCCCATGTCATTCATGACATGAATAACCGCGGCATTTGAAGACTCAACCGCCGATTTCAATGCCGAGAACGTTGTCACCTCGACAGCAGTGGCATTTCCGCCTCCGGTAACCGGACCTTTTTCGGATTGACCGTCATAATTCGCCCACCCGAAGGAAGAACACGCGTCCTGCGCCTGCAGTTGCAATGCCGATAGAACGACCGTCATCATGGAAACAATCACCATGAAAATTTGATGCCGGGATAGTGAACTTTTTTTCACGGTGTGACCAACTCCTTGAAGATAGCTGTACAGGTATGAATGAGCCCCTCTGATGCAAATCGGGGGCAATTTCTCAGTCTGTAATTATAATATACCATGTTATTTTTACTACGGCGATGTATACTACTGCAGGATGATAAAGAGCAAATGCCCGTTTCCTGCTTTCTATCGCCCCCTCAGTAGGTTTTCCGGCAGGAGGAACCTTTTGAGAAGTCCTCCCGCCCGGCGGGACGAAGGATTGTAACTTCCGTCCTGAGCGGAATGTATACGGTGCGTTGCACCGTTCCTTTCATACCGCTGTGGGCGGGGTGTAAAAAGGATGAGGGAACACTGCTGTCTTCAGCGACTCTGACACTCCGGAATTCCATTCCCGTTTCCATCACCGGAGAACACCCATTTTGGCACGTTTAGTCATTGACAGAGTATTCCCGTCATATACCCGGACAAATGCGATGTAGGTACCCGGCGAGACGAATCTGCCGTGTTTATTCACTCCATTCCACCGGTAAACAAACGTGCCCTCTTCTATCTCCACCGAAGAAACATCCGCAAGCATGGTCCCCACCCGGTCATAAATCGTCACGGATGCCCTGTAATTCGCCACATTCACCGGCATTTTCGGTATCACCTTGACCGCTTGCATCTCATTGCCGCTTTTGACAGGGTTCGGGACAACCATGACATCCCATTCCACCGGCGGATGCTTGATGTTCAACAGAAGACGCCGGTTACGCGCGTTCAGCTGGTAGACAGTACCCGTATCGGCGACAATCGTCTCCGGATTGATCCATAACGAATCACCTCTGGATGGTGACGCTGATGTCGGATCGACAGCCTGAACCTGAAATACCGCCATATCCCTGTTGAAAACCGGTGTATTAACGGTAAACTTATAGGGTGTTGACGATCCGGGTGCTTCAAGAATAAACGGCTGCGACCCGTTGACCTGCACAGGTTCGGAAAACCTGACCTCCAGAATATCAGGCAACTTTGTTCCGAATTTGTCGTACCCGCCTATCCTCAACGTATCGTCTTTCAGAACCGGTGCGGCGCTGTCGGTCACCTGCGCGGTCCGCAGCAACCCCGGTTCCGCCCGGAATTTCTGGGCAATGAACATACTGCCGCCGGTAACAATGTCCTCCTTGTCCGTGACGGTACCATACAGTTGCACGGTAATCCGAGAATCGCCACCGGAACTCAGGTGTGTTGAAGCGATAGTATGATTTTTTTTCCCCCATTGCACTTTCAGTGTATCCAGTTCCTCAAGTGCAACCTCCCGCTTGAACCGGATAACAAGCGTATCAATAACGCCATCGGCATCGGTATCTCTGTACCAGGCGTCTTTTATGGCTGCCGCTCCTTTACGAAAACCGATTACCACCGGCGGATTGAACTGATGCGGCAAATTGCCGGTCTCATCGGAAACGGTACCGCCCGACACGCCGGGAACAAGACGGAGCAGGTCTCCCTGATGCACCGTTTGAGCCGATTGTGCCAGAATTACCGAAACAATTGAATCATTCACTATCGATTCGACTCTTGATACCTTCAGGACGATAGTATCCGCGCTGCCGGTTCTGATGAGTTGCAGTTGATCTCCGGAAAGGGTTGACGGGAAGACCTTCTCCGAAAAGGTGAGATACAGTACATCCGGTTCACTATCGTACTTTTCAAGAACGTCAGCAGCTACCAGTATCGGTCCGACTCCGTCACCGAAATTCCTGGTATGACGCTGTTCTTCTCCTTCGATATCCATCACAATGGTTGCGTCGCCGGCCGGTCCGGCGTCCGCTCCGGATAACGTCGTGAACGGTACCGCTACAGTCCTGCCGGTAATCCGGCATTCCGAAGCAGGTACGGAATAGAGATTCCCGCGATAGAACAGTTCGACCATCGTCAGTGTCTGACCGGTTGTAAACGTATCGGTGAGCGCAAGGTAAACCATATCAGGAACGATATCTCCGTGGCTGTCGGTCATGATTCCCGATACGATTAGCGGCCATCCGGGTTTTTGTTCCGCCTGAATGAAGATGGAATCCGGCTTGAGCGTTCCCTGCCTGACGATTATCCACGCTGAACCGCCGTCAACCTTTTCAATCATTGCACGCGCATTATCTGCTGTCGAGGGGGTAACGATAATGACATTTTCATCGCTGCTGCTCCAGGTGAGCGATGACCCGTCCTCCATATAGCTGCCGTACCTGTCGCGGACGACCGTGTAAAGCAACAGAGAGTCACATTCGATATTCATATAGAGCGAATCAGCATCCCAGTCATTGTTTATATCGAGCGACACCGAATCCGGAAGCATATCGAGATGATCGGGAATCTGCGGAACAGTGAACGTCAGATACCCCGAACGGTTTTTATCGTCGGTACTGATGAACGTTACCCGGTAATCGCCCGGCGTAAGACCGCTGATACGGGTACTGTCGATCGTGATACGGTATTTGCCCGCATCGACAGTGACGCCCCCGAAATGGAGTCCGGGTTCAAGCGGAGTCGCTTCGGTAAATTGAGGCCCGTCGATGAAGAAATCGACGCGTGACAACTCCTCGCCGTCGGTGAGGCGTGTCAGTCCGCAGTCGTTCTGCTCGGTTTTAACCTGCTGCCAGATATCATACTGAACCGTTCCGATGCCGAGCACGGTCTCTTTGTAGTAGAGTTCACTGCTGTTGCGCAGATCCATGGTGGTTCTGATAAGAAGGTTGGACCCGACGGGATTCCGTTCGGCAAAGAAGATGTCCAGATTGTACAGCTCCCCGTCGACCAGCTGCAGCTTTTCCCTGTCCTTATCGAGAAAGAGCGTGTCATACGCCTTGTAATTGAGACCGCCCAGATCGATGGCGAGAATGTTGTTGACAAATATCCATACGTCGTCGTCTCCCCTGAAGTCGAACTCAAGACCGATTCCCTGGTGATAGACAAACTGCATATGCATCTCCATGGTGAAATGGAAATTATGCATGGTACCGGTGGCATCATTCGGGTCGGTCCGGTCAAGGTATTTGATATTATTGGGATTGTCGAAATTGTCCAGTGGAAAGAATCCTCCCGTGGCATCCGAATCGAACGTCCAGCGACCGTCGTACCCTTTGGTCATGTAGAGATCGATGCAGGTGTCATTGGTCGTTCCGTCGGGGAAGGTGTAGGTTTCAAACCATTCTTCGAGTTTGGTGGAATTGAGCGTATTTACCGAAGGGTCATCTGTTAACTTCGGTTTGTAATCAGGACCGGTGAGTACCGGTTCGATCATACCCTGATGCCCGCTCGACGCGCCCATGGGATTGTTGAAAAAACTTACCTCATCGAGTTTCCAGTCACGGAATATTCCGGATATTTTACGGGTGTTGCAGTCACCCAGACGACCGGGGAACGTGCGGGAGATCGCCGGAGGACCCGCCGGATAGGGTCGGGGAAGAATATACGCGGTATCATTTTCGAGCAGGAACGTCCGCAGGTCGATTCCCGCGCCGGCGGCAAGCCCTGCCGAGGTATAGATTTCTTTTTCGTAATAATCGGTGAACGTGATCTCCCGCAGGCTGTCGGGAGGACCGGCGTAATAAAACCGGTACCACCCGCAGAGGTCTTCATGGATTCGCATCTGCATGGGAGGGCCATTGTTGACAACCATCTTGGATGAACTCTCCGGCCACGGATTGAGAAAATAAACCGCTTTTCCGTTGGGTGGAACTTCGTAGACCGTCGGAAACTGCGTCGTATCCGGATTGAGTACAATCCAGATATCCTCCGCTGCTACGGAAACCTGCATGAATAGGCTATCGATATCGAGGACTCGGCCATAATCAACTCTCCCGTTCCACGTATCGTTGCCGATCCAGGTGGTTATGGTGAATTTGACCTTCTCACCCTTTGATAATTCTTTATAGGAATAATAAAACCACCCGCCACCTTCATTGATCATTGCGGTACCCGGATAATAGTCCACCTCGGCATTTCCCGACATGCGCAGTGAGTCTCTTCGGGTTGCTTCGATGTCATCCTTCCACGGATTCATCACATGGATGGTGAATTCAGCGAACGCCGCCTGTACACTGAGAAAAGTGAAAAACAACCATACTATTTGTTTCATAAAGCGCCACCTGAACCATATTGTGTAATTTGACTGACCAACATTACTATTTTCCGGTTTTTCCATTTCCGTAGTTCCACCGATCACCATTTTCGCCGCGAAATTGTCACTCCACCCACTACATCAACAGTGCATTTATCTTTCCTACCGGTTTGCCGGGAGGTGGACTTTACGGTACCTTTTACTACCCGACTGAAGTACTCCGGGAAGAATCACTTAACCAGCACCCGTACCCATCCCGTTTTCAGTGCACCGACAATATACACGCCTTCCGGAAGCCGGGAAGCATCCCATCTGCACGGCCCGTTCCCGTTGTACTGCAGCCGTTGAACGATTTTTCCGTCGGGTTTTGTCACAACCATGTTCTGATCAGCCATTCCCGAATGAGCGGAGAATAAAAAAGTACGATCAGCGATACACACGGCTTCGAGTCTCCGGTAAACACGATTACATTTTACCTTCTGTTCGGCTGAAACCGTCGTTGTATCCCAGCCGGTAATCTGTTGTATTCCGGTGACAACCGAGTCCGCTATTTCCCGGGCATCAGCGGTATCCGGGTGCCAGCTGCACCCGTTTACCTGCGTTTCACATCGGTAAAAATAAACATCTTTATGCCCAAGACTTGTCGTCTCCTCAGACACTGCCGATTCAGTGGCCTGATCCATACAGTCTTTGTAGGCAATAAAAAGAATCGGTGTATTCAGATAATTTCCGCGGATGGCGGTTACAAAAGAATGAACGGCGGTACGATATTCGTTATCGGAGGCGCCTGAACTTTTATCATTGATTCCAAGGAATATAGTGACGATATCAGGTATCCAGGTCGAAAAATCCCAAAGGGGTGTTGCGGCATCGCCCATTGTATCAAAGGTACATGCGTACTTTTCGGGCAGACAGGTTTTTCCACCCAGACTTTTCATCAGGCCGATACCGGATTCGGCCAGGATGACATCCTGCGCCTTGAAAGCTTTACTCGTAAGACGTGCCCATGATTTGTTGGCGTTGGTATGCGCCTGCTGGTCGCCGCAGTCCTCGATGAAATAGCCGGCGGTCCATGAATCGCCGCAGAATTCCATTTTCCGCACCGGTTGTTCCAGAGGCTGCACGGTTCCGCCTTCAGACAGATATATTCCACCGAAAGTCGCTATCGCCCAGTACGGTTCATTACGTCTGATAATGCGGATAACATGAGGATCGGGTAAAAGTGACGAAACAAGAGGATACTTAACTGAATTCCACGAATCGGCATACACCGGTGCAGATTGCACCTTCCCGTCAACCTCGATATCGTAGTACCCGGCCCCGTCGACAAGTTCCATACCGACAGCTGTTGCACCATTCACCCGAAACTCGATAGTGGAACCAGACCAGTTGAAGCGTGGCGCCTTAGGGTCGGTAAAATCAAATCTTCCATAGTAATTTATAGCCGGGTTGTCAGCTGTAATCAGGGTGTCGGCAAGTAGTGAAACCGATGATGCAAGCAGCGCGATACCGGTGGCATATCTCCATATTTTCAGCGAACCAGGCAGGGTGAACATTTCAATGTAGCTCCGTGGCATTTTTGTGAATGTGTTTCATATTTGGAGGTGGTGTCACTACCAGCGCGGAATGAATCAAACGGGTGAATATTTTTCCGGTAAAGTTAAATAGTTCCTGTTCAAAATACGGTAAAAAGACCGCCCTTACTTCGACGAGGCTCAGCATGAGCGGTCTTTTTGCGCGAATCAGACGAATCACGCTCACCCTGAGCACATTCGACATGCTCAGTGTAGTACTTGTCGAAGGGTAGAGCAGAAAGGCATTCAGAACAGATACTAATTCCTCTACACAACCATCAAACCTTCATTCCCTTCTATATATTTACCATTACCGGTACACAACAAACAATATTTTTGAATTTAACGAGAATATATTGCAAATGGTATTTCTCTAACAGCAATACCGTTGACGGCAACCGACACGATATAGATTCCCGGTGGCCATCGGTGTTCATTTTCGCCCCGGGGCCATGAAATACGGCTTTCCCCCGGCGAAATACTCTTCCGGGTTACAGAGAGTACTTTTTTCCCGTCGGGACGGTATAGGTCGCATTTAAACTGTACGGCATGCGAAAATACCAGCACGTCGATGAAACCGTTGTTTATCCCTGAAATCCGCACGTTTTCATTACCGTTTTTTTCCCCGGCAATAGTTCTTTTCATATCGACTTTACCGGTATCGTCAAGCCCCAAAAATGCTATCGCATGCTCGGGCATAACGGTAAGACTATGGCCCATGCCATGTTCCACGATTCCTTCAACCATTACTACACCGGAACTGTTCGTATAGCGGGTGCGCGTCATATCGGAAGATGGCATGTTCTCTTCTGTCGATGTCGGTGTCTGACTGATCCCGAGGACATTGGTCCATTGTTTTATTTCTTCTCCGAAATTGTTATAGTGGAGGCCATCATCCAGATCTCCGTGCCACAGCTGTATTCTCGGGCGCGGACCGTTATACTCCGGAAATGCCGCCCGAACCAGATCACCCCACTCCTGTGCCGTTTTGATGAGATTTCCTTGTGAACATTCACCATTCCAGCGATCCGGTCCGGCGAAACACCCGAAGGGAACACCGGCGAAAGCGGCACCGGCTTTAAATACATCGGGATACGCGCCGAGCAGCACGTTGGTCATCATCGCCCCCGACGAAATACCCGACGCGAAAACCCGGGTGGAATCAGCATGGTAATTTTTCAGAACATACTTCACCATTGCAACGATGCCACGCGAATCACCACCGCCGTCATGCGTCAGCACTTCTTCGGAATGCACATCCCAGCAACCGTCACTGCTGTTCGCATCAGGATAGATGACGATGAAACCGTACCGGTCCGCCAGCAGGTTGAACGTATTGGCGGAATAAATAGCGCCCGCGCTTCCGCTGCACCAGTGAAGCGCAACAAGCACCGGAGGATTTTCCGGAACATTGTCGGGAAGGTAGAGAAACATTTTAATGGTTTCGGAACGATCGCTGAAGTCGGTGATCTCCGTATAGGTACCCGCAGACACGGAACCTGCCACAAGTATCCCGATACTCACGCACCTGAGAAAAGCATTTATACTGTTTTGCATTGATTTTCCTGACCTGACTCATCGCCATTGCCTTCAAGCAACGGTACTCCGACTCCCGAACATTGCCCGGAACAACAGGCAACGCCGGGTCTGCTAACGATGGAAACCTGTTTTGAAGCGGCACATCGTTCCGTTCGCCGACCGTACTTCACAGAAAAGAAGACCGCTCCCGGTCAGCCTGAGATCAGCAGTGCCGAATGCGGCGATTCGTTCTCTTGAAAGAACCTGTCCGGCAATGGTATAAACAGCAACCGATACCGGCTCCGAACCGGAATTGACCAGCGTGCAACCACTGAATGAAACTGACGGTCTGGCCTCTCCGGCCGAACGTCTGCTGACTTTTTCTGTGGAAACCGTGGTGTATAAAGAGTCCATCTTTTCCGCCCACAGCTTATACATGACTTCCGCACCGTGATCGCTCGGATGAACCCCGTCACTGCCCAGCATGGCGGGATCGTCGATTGCCGCCTGGTAAAAATCCGGTCCCTCCATAAGATCGTTATCTTCGGTAAGCGCATC
>JAFGHA010000142.1 GCA_016930275.1 Chitinispirillaceae bacterium | reverse complement strand
GACATCACATGGTAGATGGCACCCGGTACGTTCAGTCTTGCTTTTCTCGGCATAAGTTAAATATATATTTGGCCACCGTCCCTGATTGTTTGCTGGACAAAGTTCGCACCTATTATATCTCCCGAGCATTGGACAAAACGGTTCGCGTTAACTGTTCCGCCGAAATCGCCGAATTTTAAGGTACTGCCGTCACTTTGTTTGATCGTCCAGCCGTCGATTATCGAAGTCTCGCCTTCATAGTGCGGGGTGACCATGTTGTCGGGATAGGCTCTAATAACGAAATTTGAAGTACCAAAACGTTTGATCTCCGACATCGCGCCGCTGCTGTAACATAGAAACCACTGGTCATCGTCAGTGTTTACCGTATTGTTGTGATACACTCTAATGAAACTTGTTCCCAGATTCCAGCCGAGGCCCGCGCATCCCACGTTCACCTCTTCATTGGGGACATCAACTTTCCGGTGGATATTAAGGCTCGAATACGACAGGTCTGCGCTCGCGCTGAGGCCGCTTTTGCAGGAGATTGCCACGAGGGTGATGTTGAAAAATGCCTGGCCGTTGAGTTTGTTTACCGATAGTGAGCCCTGGCGGTTCAGGATGCTGGACTCGCCGCCGAGGTAGGCGGAGTTGGTTGCGGAGACGAGGCCGGGGGTGAGCAGGCCGATCAAGGTAACCACTAGCATTAATATGGGCAATAGATTGAATACTCTATATATCTTCATGTTTGGTTTCATAGGTTCTCTGTTCCGCTTGAATCATTCCGTAAATATTGGCTCGATTATAGAAAATTTAGCAGGGTTGATGGTTGCATCACAACTCAGTAAGCTTAACAAAGTATTTATAGTCAATTTATTACAAGTGTATCGTACATTTTACCGAGTTCATCCCATGTACCAACCCAATCGCCCATAGTTGTATCCCATGGGAGTATTATCATCTGTATCATGCTATCAGGTCTTGAAATATTCAAATCAAATGCAGTGATTCTAATATCCCCCGGCGCAGTAGACAAAGAGAATGTCTTGGATGATCGGGGTTTCGACGCGACAAATTCGTATCCTATACTATCAAGATATTGCTGCAATGGTGGAACAATAAATGTTGTATCGTAAATTCGCTTTGTCGTGGGGTAATCAGTGTCAGTAAAATGTGGATACTGAGTGATTTTTAGGGTGTCGCTACTGTTATTTAATATCGTCAAATAAAATCTTACGGACTGGAGACCAGTATCATCATTCAAATAATAACTACAAAAAAATAAAAATAGAACGACGGCAACTAAGTTTACTTTTAACTTATTCATTTAAACCACCTCCTCAATCTCTTAATAAAGCTACTCGCAACCCAAGCGACCTGTGATATTCCCGTTGGATCAAGTGGCGTTACCAGCGGTGCCACAGTAGCTTCCACCGTGGATTGAACAAATTCCGATTTAGCATTTTCAAACGTCAGATTTCCTTGGTAGTTTGCCAAGGCAATACCTTCATCGAAGAATGCCAATCCGGCAAGCGGATCAGTAAACGACCAAGCAATTTCGAGCACGCCATCGGCTGCTATTTCAGTAGAAAGAAGAGTCAATGCAGTAGTCGGTTCAACTAAAAAGAGTAAGGATGTCACACCGATAACAGCAGGTTTTATACCAATTTCATATCCCAAGTGCCCCAATGCAATACCCTCACGAACATCCTGATAGACATTCATTGGAAAAGGACCGGCGACATTGTAAATCATTGCCTCTATTGGTGAACCGGGGCCAGCACTTCCTCCGCCATAACGATAATCATCATGGCCATAATAATCCGCCCGTGCATGGGATTTGATGCCTTCCCATTCTTCTTCAGAAAAACGAGATGGCCGCTCCATTGCATCAAGATCAGCTAATGAATACTTTCTTCTATCATGCGCATAATTGTGCGCCTCCATATCATAGTATCGGTAATAATCAGCCTTTGCAGAGTAGCAGCCTCCAGTTATGAAGTGGAAAAGTACCCCTCGCCGTCCGCTTGGATCAATTAACTTTCCCGGTTTATTACCGCAATATGAGTACAAATTCCAATATTGTTCTCCCGGATCCACTGAACCCCACACCCCCAGCTCCGGATCATACACCCGCGCCCCGAAATGATACCCCCGTATCCCGTCGGTCCCAACCCCGGTTCCCCCCTCCTCATCGAACTCCTTTTAGACCGAGTTGAGGCGGTTGCGAAATCGCCTAGAAGCGTCTTTCATAGGGGTTCCAGCTTGCTTAGGTGGTAGGAAGCGGCGAAAAGGAAAAAAGCTCCGCAGTGCTACACTACCGTTCAAGCACAGGTTATTCAAAGAGCAATCGTTAAAAAAGTAAAGCCCGGATTGTTTCCCGGGCCGTTTTATCCGCACTATTTCTTTCGTGCTTTTTCATGGGCTGTTTTTATTCTTGCCAGGAACTCATCCTTGTCAAGAGACGCCTGCCATCGGCGATGCCGTTTCACGCTGTCTTCCCGCTGTACCGGCCGGGCAAGAGCCATAAAGCGCCGCGCTTCCACCGGCCCCAGCCCTTTGTACAACGCATCGATACCCCTTTCAAGCAGTTCATTCTCATCGAGACATTTAACCATTTTCATAATAAACCTTCCTTCTTTGCAAAATCTACCGGTGTACCACACCAGATTGTAACATTATTTCGTCGACACTTCCGCAGAAGATCATCATCACAGGTGATAAACTCCGCACCACAGGATTCCGCATACGCAACATGCATCGCATCGGATATCCCCATACCTCTGCCGTATAACGCGACACCACGTTTTTCCACTTCCCCGAATTCGGCTACCAATGCGGCATCTTCACCATACGAGTGAAGCAGCTTGACGATTTCAAGCCGCATTGCCCCGTCGGGAATGGGCTGCAACTCATCCTCGTGCACCGGTGAGTATGACAGGACATATTCTTTTGCCTTAACAAGAGCCATTATCATGGTAACCGCCGCGGTTTCCGCTTCGATGCGCGGATAACTCTGGTCATCATAAGGCCGCTCCAGTGCGCAAAGATCCAGATACAGGCGTTTTTTCTGTCGGTTCAGTTTCATTTTGTCGTTATTTCCGTTGAAATAGGGAGTATCCATTCTAAAATAAGCCCTGCCGTGTGTACTGTCGAGTATCATCCCCTCGGACGGTGCTCTTTATGGTGTTTTTGAGCTCCACCGCCGCCAGTCGGGTATAAACCTGCGTGGTTTCGAGTTGTACATCGAATCAGGGACGGTGGCCATTTAACTACTTAAGCCCCACCACTTTCATTCCGGATCATTTTCCCTTTTCGT
>JAFGHA010000141.1 GCA_016930275.1 Chitinispirillaceae bacterium | reverse complement strand
TGAGGAACTGGCCCGTGATGTACCCGTTCCGTTGCAATTGAGTGCTTTCGTCGGATATCTTGATCTGCATGATAATATGCTGACCTACAGTAATGCCGGTTGCATTACTCCGCTGGTATTTCACCGGGAATCGCAGTCGGTTGAGTATCTGCATGCCGATACCCGTACCGTAGATGAGGTGCTGCCGGGAGAGAATGAATGGGAGGAGGAACGATTCTCGCTGCGACAGGGAGATTGTCTGCTCCTTCACACCGATGGTTTGTATTGTGCATTTGCCGCCACCAACGGGAATGACGATCCTGCCGCAATGAGTGCCTTCATCGCCCGGCAGATGAGCGAGTCCGAATCCGCAGGGTTTCTTGACTATCTGGAGAAGACGGTTGGACAGCGGGGGCTGCCGATAGATGACGACCTTACGGTACTGTATGCCGATATATTAACACAATCCAGAAAAAATCGGTTGAAAGAGAAACTGGGCTTTGCGCATGATGAGATTATCTACCTTCAGTTTCTGAATTATCTGGAGGAGATGGATCCGGTTACCTCAACCATCCTGACGGCCATGGATGTTACCGGATATCCTGATGAGCGGATTCGCAAAATGAAAATCGTGCTTACCGAGCTTCTGGTCAATGCGATTATCCATGGCAACAAACGGGATCCATCCAAAAAAGTTGTGGTCGGTCATACTATCGATCGCGATACTATCGTTATTTCGATACTCGATGAGGGGGCAGGTTTCGATCCCGCGATTATTCCGGATCCCACGCTGCCGGAAAATCTTGAAAAACCGTGCGGAAGAGGTTTATTTATAGTTCGGCATTATGTTAACTCCCTGGTATTCAACGAAACTGGAAATAGAGTGACCATTTCCACATCAGGCACACTTTAGATTTGAGTCGCGGTATGGTACCTTGTTGCATAGGTGTTGCAGGGTATATGGGAGCCGGTAAATCGGAATGTTCCCGGATACTCGCCGGGGAGGGGTTTACCGTGATCGACGTTGATACAGAGGCAAAAAAGGTAATGGCGGAGAATTCGCTCGTTCGGGAGGCTCTGCGTCATGAGTTCGGTAATGCGGTGGATAACCGGAACATCGATTTCAGGATACTTGGAAGTATAGTATTCAACAACGATGAGAAGCTTCGGCGATTGAACGGAATTGTGCATCCGGTAGTACTCCGTCGGATAGAACGGCTGCTTTCCCGCTGGAAGGGACAGACGTGTATCGTTGTTGATGCGGCACTTATTCCAATGTGGAGTATTGACCGGTGGTTCGATCTTTTGTTGTGGATTCATGCCCCGTCGGAGATTCGGTGTGCCCGGCTGGCGGCGAAATGGCCAGAATTGAGCGAAGTGGAGATCAGACGAAGAATGGAGATGCAGGAACGTCAGTTCTCACCTCCATCCGGTGCAGCCTGGCGTCACCTCGACAACAGCGGAGACCGGTCTTCGTTGCAAGAGAGCATACGTTCCTGTCTGCAGGAGAGAAACGGATCCCCGGCTATACCCCGGTAATGCATTCAGGAGTTCCGGTCGGTTAGTTAACACCGGAGCCACACGTTCCATTCAGGTAGTACTTAATTTCAATATTTCAATGAAAGCACGGCATATGAAAACATTCCGGATGATGGTTGGCGCGGGAATTATGGCGGTGGCGGCGGGGTTGGTCTCATGCGGAAAAAAAACGCCGGAGACACCGGCTATTATCAGCGGTCAGGATACGCTTTTCATCGCACAGATCGCCCGGCTCGATCCCGTTGAAGCTGATCAGCCAGTACACCTGCGTAATGTCGGAATCCGCCTGTTGTGCGCCGGAGGATTACCCGGCAACAGCAGTGATTCCGTGGTAGGACTTTTTTCGGAGCGGCTTCTGCTGGTTACCGGTGTCGAATGGAACCGTGATGCCGCGGCACTGCTGCTCAACGCCTCGGTGAAGTTGCAGCGTTCGGTAGTACCCTGGTCGTGTGATGCGGGCCGACAGCGCATCGATTCACTGCGTTCCCTTTTATCGGTCATTGTTAAAAGCGGCTCCGGTGCCTCGGCCATTCCATCGTTTCAGTGCGATTCGGCGAATACCACCGGTGAAGCTGATAGGGTATCGTTTTTTCAGACGGTACTGGGAGTGCAGCCGGAGTGTGCCGGACTTATCACCGAGTTTCTTGCCGTTCCGGATGAACAACAACCGCTGGCGGACGGTTCCGATATGAAGACGGTGATTTCAGGCCTGGTGGCAAAGAAGGGCGCAAGTCCGGAATCGGTTTCGGTCGTGAAGTCCGTTGCACGCGCGAAAAATGCGACGGTCCGCACCCCCGTGGCGACAAAAGATAATTCGGCGGCGGTATTACGGTATCGGAATCAGGAATCCATCCGCGACTCCGTAGGGAAACATATCCCCAATCTCAGAGAGCTCTACAAGAAAAGTCTCAAAAGCGGTGATTCCTTCAGCGGTAAAGTAGTGGTTACCATCCGGGTGAATGCCGCCGGCGATGTGATTCAAACGGTAATCAAGGCGACCACTATTGACAATAAACTATTTTTGGACCCGTTCATGCAGTATGTGCGCACCATCAAGTTCAAACCGGTTGCCAAAAACCTCGGTGCAATGACCTTCGATTTTCCGTTCGAGTTCAATGCCGAAATGTAGCGGCTGCCGCAGTTTGTTCACGACGAAACGGTTTCTATGCTCAAGGAACATTCATCATTTTTGAAGCAGCTCATCGCCGGAATCGATTGTTTTCTGCTGCTGCTTTCCTTTTATATTGCGAACATCATCATTTTCGGGAAAGAATTCAATTTCACGAAACTGTTCGATTACTGGATGATGCTCATTGGTTTCATGGGATTCTACCTCTATTTCGCCTGGACACGTTCACTTTTTTCGATATTGAATTTCAACTGGATGTACGGGCTATTCCGCAGAGTGGGGACGATTTTCGTTTCGGCGGGAATGCTCGGTGCCGCCATTCTCTATCTTGCGCCCCGCGATCAGAGCAGTCGGTATCTGTATATCGCTTTCGCCGGCATCTCGTTCGTACTGATAATTGCCGAAAAACTGATTATCAAACAGTTCATCGCCGCACTCCGTCGGAACAACCGCAACATCACCCCGATGATCATCGTCGGCAGAGGGCGGAGCGCCTCGCAGGTTTACCAGGAGATCATCTGTCATCCGGAATGGGGATTGCGGGTCACCAGAAAACTCGATCTGAGCATCACTCCGGCGGAGTTTGAAGAGGTACTCAAAAACAGTTATACCGAAGAGGTCTGTTTCTGCATTCCCCGGAAAATAACCAACGAAAATTTTTCGATCGATCCGTATCTGCGTATCTGTGAAGAGATGGGTCGGTCGGCACGGGTGTTTCTCAATCTCTCGGGTGCCACCTCGTTCGCCCGTTGGGAGTATCACCGATTTATGGACCGTGCCACCCTCATTTCCCATACCGTGGAACTCGATCCTGATCAGGTGATTTTCAAAAGAATATTCGATATCCTGGGTGGACTGGTGGGGCTGGCGATACTCATAGCATTGTATCCATTCCTTGCGGTTGCCATAAAACTTACCTCCCGTGGGCCGATACTTTTCAGGCAGGTTCGTGTCGGCAAAAACGGAAAACGGTTCGTCATTTACAAGTTCCGGTCAATGTTCATGAATGCCGAGGAACGGAAAAAAGAACTAATGGTGAAAAACGAGCTCAAGGGTGCGGTATTCAAAATGAAGAACGATCCGCGGGTAACGCTGATTGGACGCTTCATGCGGAAATTCAGCCTGGATGAGTTCCCGCAGATGGTCAATGTCCTCAAGGGAGAAATGTCGCTGGTCGGTACCCGTCCGCCGACTCCCGACGAGGTGGCGAACTATCAGAAATGGCATCACCGCCGTATCAGCATTCGTCCGGGGCTCACTGGACTCTGGCAGGTCAGCGGCAGAAACCGTATCACGACGTTCGACGATATCGTGAAACTCGATCTTACCTATATTGACAACTGGAGTATCTGGCTTGATCTCAAAATTATCCTTAAAACGTTCATCGTTCTGTTTCAGCGTGATACCGCGTATTGACCGTCTTCCCCGTGTCGTGCTGTTCTCCGCCCTCCTTTGCGCCCAGGCTGCAGGCCTTCGGGCGGCACCGCTCGAAAACTGGCGGCTGCCCTTTTACCGTATCGCGGCTGATTTCGAACGGACGGAAGGTGCGCCGAGTCGGATGTTCTGGGATGGCATCGACAGCGTTTCCCTGTTCGATACTTCTCTGTGGAGTTCCTGTAATGTGCAGGACCGGAATTACTGGCACTTCGAGCCGAATGCGGCAGGCGGGTACCATTATCCGTCGGAGCACAGGTCCCAGTATTTTCATACCGACCTGTTTCATGAGGCCCGTTTTCACAACGTGCTGGTTCGACAGGTAGTTGATGTCGATACACGGTATAACGACGATCCGCTGTACCCTGCCCATCCCGATCGTTTTGCGCGGGGGCTCATGGAAGAGGCCCTGCTTCAGGTGAACTGGAAGTACGGATTCCTTCGCATCGGTCGTCAGAAACGTAACTGGGGACCGTTTCCCGACCGCAGCCTGATCCTTTCGAACAATCCGTATGCATACGATGCCGTTGAGTGTCAGATCGCCGGAGGAATCTTTGAATTCCGTCATCTGTTCGCCCCCTTCACGTTCGCAGGTTCATGGCGGGACACCGATAACGGCAATGCGACCGGCCGGTATCTGACCGCTCATTCCCTCAATCTTATGTTCGGAAAATGGGTCACCTTCGGTATTACCGAGACGGTGGTGTTCACCCGTCGTGACGGTCTTCCCGATCTTCAGTATGTCAACCCGGTCGCACTGTATACGGTGGTGAACACGAACCAGGAGGGTAACGGGAATCTGATGCTGGGTATGCAGTGGAACATTCATCCGTTTACCGATGCGGTAGCGCTGCGCGGTCAACTGGTATTCGATGATTTTCAGGTGGATGACGAAATCGAGACCGACCGGGAACCGACTCACTGGGGGATAGATGCCGGGGTGTACTGGTATAATCCACTGCGGATTTCCCGGTGTGAGACGATGCTCAAACTGGAAGTGGCGCATCTTTCGGAGTGGATGTATACCGTGACCGATAACAACGGGAATTCAGGAGAACGCTACAATTACGGCGGAAAGAGTCTGGGATATCCGTTCAATGACGGGACAAGAGTGCGACTTGAAGGGGTGGTGATTCCGGGTAACCGGGGCGCGGCTCAGATCGCGTTCACTTACAACCTGCGGGGCGGTAATACGGAATTGAGCAGATGGCACGATAATGAACATACTCCCGGATTGCCGGTTTCGGAGAATCGACCGGTCGAAAAAAGGATCGCGGCGGGTTTGGGAGGAGTATATTATTTTAAGGACTACGTGGGATGCACGATGTATGCGGATGCCGGAGGGCTTCGCAATAAAGGGAACAATGTCACCGCGCACTGGTCGTTCGATCCTTCGCTGTCATTGGAACTGACCGTACACTTCAGTGATTTTTTTATAAAACTGCCTTGAATGATGCCGCTAACCGTAACACCTCCTTCCTGTCGGTCCCGTACCGCTCCTCCTGGAATTCCCCGCGAGGCAAGATCGGTTATGGCCCGGATTATCGGGCATCTGACGGCGCTTGAACAGGCGACTTGCTCTTCACCGCTGGATACGCCGTTTCTCGACCATTGGCTGGCTTTTCTCGGTGAGGTCGATTCGTTTCAGCAGTGCGTGATCACCCATTCGGAGTATACGGTCACCTGTTCTCGGGGGTGTGCGGATTGTTGTTATCACTGGGTTGAAGATGTTAACAGCTTTGAAGCGGAGATTATTTCCGCTACGCTGAAAAAACAGTTTCCGGATCGGATCGAAGCAATTCTGCAAACCTGTCGCACTGACATTGCCGAACTTGAGCGACTTGATAGTCTGGTCCAGGAACGGTTACAGGGACAGAACCTGCAGAGCCCGGAGGCGGATCCCGATCCTGATGACCTTCTGCTACATGTATACTATCGGATGCGGCGTCCCTGTCCACTGCTTCATGGGGATGGATCGTGCATGGTGTACGAGGTCCGGCCGCTCACCTGTCGCATGTATTTGAGTTTCTCCGATCCCATACGGTGTGATCCCGATTATATCGACCCGGAAACCACCTCAACATGCATGCTTGATCTTTCCGAACGCGCCAATGCGGTACTCGATCGTCTGCACTTCACCTATCTCCGTCATGAAGGGGACACGGGCCTGCGGTCACTGCTGGCGAAATATCTTGCATAACAACCTGTGCGGAATTCGGATCAGGTCACTTCCATTGCAATAACGGTAAGATCATCGTGGTAGGGGGCACCCGACGTAAACGATTTGACATCCTTCAGGATCGCGTTCAGCGTCGCTTCCGGGGTTGTATCACTCATCCTTGTCTCAAGTACCGAGTGAAGCCGGCTGATACCGTACGTGTTCTTCTGGAGATTGAAGGCTTCGGTAAGTCCATCAGTATAAATGAGATACCGTTCACCTTTATGCAAGGGTACCGATACTTCACTGACCGTACCTTCGAATGATTCCCGGTCGGAGAGAATACCGAGAGCGATACCGTCCGATTCAAGTGTCTCGACACGTTGTTCATCGGCCGTGATACGGATGAGCCGTGGATGGCCTGCACGGGCA
This sequence comes from Chitinispirillaceae bacterium, assembly GCA_016930275.1. Lineage (GTDB taxonomy): Bacteria > Fibrobacterota > Chitinivibrionia > Chitinivibrionales > Chitinispirillaceae > JAFGNB01. The sequence continues at coordinate 11,914 of JAFGHA010000141.1, read as the reverse complement.
TAGGACATTGTCGAGCTGTCGGGGCTGATAATCAGACAGATCGCGGTGACAAAGGAGCGGTCGTCAAGATTTGCCTGCATCGAGTCGTTCACGGCACAAAGTAGCTGTTTCGCGGAGGTCTGTGACCTGGCCTCAACCCGGAACGCGCTGCGGAGAATGGTCATCAGGAGTGCTGCGGGAACACCCTTGCCGCAAACATCCGCAATCACCACCACCCAGCATCCCGCGTCATTTTTAAAGTAATCGAGGTAATCGCCGCCGACTTCATAGGCGGGAGAGTACAGACCTTTAAGGCTGATGCGTGGAATATCCGGCTTTTTATTCGGAGTGAGACGCTGTTGAATGGATCGTGCCGCCTGCAGTTCTCCTTCAAGATGAGCTTTTTCATCGAGTTCCAGATAGTAGAGGGCATTACTCATGCAAACGGCGGCCTGTGCCGCAAGAGTCAGTATGACGTTGCGTTCTTCCTGCAGGAGCTGTTCGGTATCGGTGCCGGAAAAAAGCAGCAGCATACCGACACTCCGGTTGTCGGCCAACAGTGGAACTGCAATACAACCGGGATATTCAGACAGATCCGTCCAGGGGGCTGCCTCCGGTACGATGTCGCCCCATTTGCGGACCACCTCCGGAGCGGTGATTCTGCTCAGATTGAGCTGAAGAATCGCCGCTTCGACGGCATCTTTATAGGCTGCATCCGCGAGTGCGCCGATGGCACTAACCCGAGTGTATTTATTGTCGCTGAATTGAAAGACTGCTGCCGTGGATACTTTCAGCCGGGAAGAAAAGACTTCGAGAATCGCGTTCCCCAGCTCACAGATTCCCACATGCTGCGCCATCTCGTACGATGCAGCCGTAAGAAAGTCAAGCTGGCCTATTCTCCGTTCGAGCGCCTCGTTGGTTGTCTGCAGCTCTTTTGTCCGTTCGCGGACCCGCTCCTCAAGTTCATCCTTGGCTTTCTGCAGTTCATTTTCATATTGCTTGATTTGGGTTATATCCCGCGATATCCCGAATGTTCCGGTGGTTTTTCCGTTTTTATCCCGGATCGGCATTTTCGAGGTGAATACCCATTTTTCCGGCATCCCCGGCGCAGTTTCACGCTCAATAATGCCCAGAATCGGTTCGCCGGTTGCTATAATGCGCATTTCGTCATCATAGGCTTCCTGAGCATGCTCGATGGGAAAAATATCGAAGTCACTTTTTCCGATCGCCTCTTCCGTTTCACTGTAATACTGCATCGCCGGGTGACATCTGCTGATACGGAGATACTTGCTGTTGAGATCTTTGAAGTAGATCGCGTCCCTGCTGTGATCCAGTAGAAGATACAGCCAGTCACGTTCCTGTTCAAGACTGCGTAACTGTGCTTCGAGACCCGGTTTATCCATCGGCCAAACGGTGGACTGCTCTGAAGCGGTGGAGTCGGGAGTTACATCCGGTTGAACGTTCTCTGATTGCTGGTTATTATCATGGCTATTCTGATTGTTCATGGTATTTCAACTTCCATAATGAATAAACAACAACGCTACGAAAGGGGATTGAAAAGTAAATTGTACCGGGAAATGGATAAAAAGACAACCTAAATCGGAAAACAATCACTGGACGTTCGCAGTGTTCGATTTAATATACTTCCGGTTGCCCGGTAACGCAAAACAACCACAACACCTTCTATTACTACTGTATCGGTGCATCCGGCTCCGGTTCATCTTCTTCCGACAGCTCTTTGAGTTTCATGCGGAATACGGCCGGATCAGCATGAAACTGTCGTGCAAACGGCTCACGCAGTGCTTCTTCGTTGTCAAAACCGCACCGCTTCGCGATCGTATCCATCGGAAGATCAAAATCCCAGAGGAGTTGTTTCGCGGCATTCACCCGTTGAAATCCGAGATACTGTTCAAAGGTGCATTCCAGTTCCCGCTGAAGTACCGCTTCAATGGATTCGGTGCTCATTGCGGTTGTCCGGGCCACTTCGGCGAGCGAAAGCGACCGGTCGGTCATGCGATCGGCAATGCATCCGCTAATTGCACGGAGCTGCTCGGAACCGCCCGTATGTTCCTCGCGTTCCAGCCGCTCACTGTTGAAAAGATGCCGTAGAAGCAGAATGACGATAACGAGGCAGATTACCCCGATCAGAATACCGCTTGCCACAATGAAAATCTTGAGCGGCAGCATCGCCTGGCGGAGTACGACGGTACCCCATTTGCCGGGATTGTACCGCGTGTATTCGGTGCTTCCCGCCCACGAAACAAACGAAACCGGTAGGGTGCCGCTCCGGATAGTAACGTCGGCACCGAAGCGCATCTGCGGAAACTCCTGATCGGAAAGCGCGAAAAAAGGAATCGCCGCTTCGATGGTGTAACCGCCGCCGCCTGTCTTCACGCGCCAGGAAAGCCCCTCGTTGAGAAGCGAAACGATACTGTCGCACTGCATGTACCCCGATCCGGTGTCGCACGCGACAATACAGAAACTTCTGCTGCGCGGTCCGAAGCGGATACTGCGATGACGTTCATCGGTAAAGGATCCGCGGGTGAGGGCGGGGTCGAGATGCACTTCAATAAAGTCGGACGGTGTGATCGTACCGGTGGTGACCTCCGCCGCGAAGTAGAGAAACACGCCGGTCCATCTGAAGGCGAACCTTCCCGCGGTGCCGATCGGTGCCATCCGGGTGCGTTTCCATTCACTGAGGTCGCCGTCGACAATAACGGTATCGGGCGGGACGATCTGCCGGCAGTGGTGCTTCTTCCTGCTCTTTTTTACCGCGCGACTGATCACCCACTGATGCGGCAGCGGTTTCGAGGTGATGATCCTGCCGCACGGATGAAAGAGCCGGTAGCCGAACTGCAGATGGATCTGGTCCTGATCGGGCAGGGAGGAAAAATCCCATTCCGTGCTGTAGGGGGGGCTGGACAGATGCGCCAGGGTATCGACGTTGTCAAATGAATGGCGGACGAAAATCAGCACCGAATCGACCGGGCAGCGGGGGAGCAGCCGAATGGTCGATCTGTTACCGGTAAGCACGGTGCGCGGGGGCGGATTGACGAAGCGGGCACTGTCGAGCGTGGTGAGGTAGAGCGAATCGGTTTTCACCGTGTCGCGGGGACGGGTCAGATGCTGCAGGTCGGGTATTTTCACGGGAGGTTCGGCGGTCGCGGTCATTTGTACAAACAGGAAAAACGGCAGAAAAAGGAGAACGTGTCGCACGGGAAGTCGCCTTTCGGACAGCTGCTGGATGGTCGATGTCATCGTATACTGTTACAACGTGTGGTTCTGATGAAAAATTACACTCAGGATTCCAGGGTGATGCAGGTTTTATGCGCTGCTGGAAAACCGGTGTTGCCGGTAGTTCCAGCGATTTCCGGGAATTCATTCCGGTGTGTACTATGAAATATGTACACTACCTGATATAAAAATTGATTATAATTTCAATATCGGCAAATTTAGTGCATATACTCCCGAAAGGTGTACTATGAAACAGCGGTCTGAAATGCCTTCCATCTATGCGTATAATGATTTCCGGAAGTACCTGGCCGATATATTCCGCAGTCAGGTGCGGTCGCTGGTACATAAGGATGAAGAGCGGGCGGACCGTGTGGTGCAGCTCGCTCTGGTATTGACAAATTTATCGAACAGGGAGAATTCATGAACAACCGGTTGAAGGCAGCGGCTCTGCTGGGATTTGCTGCAGTTATGTTGCGCTGTTCCGATGGAGTGGTCGGCACGGGTGACGAAACCGTCGTCAGATCCGCCCGCGTGTACACTGCGGAACTGAAACCGGCGGCAAACGTCAATGTTCGCGTGTATGGGGTCGGCGATACCACCCGGATCCCGTCGTACGAGACGGTAACCGATGCCGAAGGTGAATACTCGATCGACATAGCGAACGGTATGTACAACATACTGATCGGCGATGAGGATCAGGGGGCGTTTCAGGATTCGGTGACCTTTTCCCGGTCGTATTCAACGCTTGCCGACGATACCCTCGGAACGACCGGTGTGCTCAGGGGAAAGGTGCTGGTCGAACCCGTGCACAGTCCGCAGACGGTTACGGTGCAGGTTGTCGGAACGAACAAATTCTCGAATGTCTCTCCCGACGGCGGTTTTCTCATTCCCGGCCTTCCTGCCGGAGAGTATGTCCTCCGCGGTACCGGTACGGTTGCGGAGTACACCCCCACCTACAGCGGTTTCGTTATCTCCCCCGCGGATAGCGATACCACTGCGATCACTCTGGCAATGATCTATACCGGCATACCGGTAGTACGGAATTTCCGTCTGTCGTATGATTCGTTGCTCAATGTCGTTTCGTTGACATGGGATACCGTCTCCTATTTTCTGCTGCAGGATTTCATTATCTATTCCGCGCAAGGGGAGGGGGCCGGTTTCAGCGAGTTCGGCACGACAGCATCGTGCGGGTATTCCTTCAACGGGGGAGACGCGGGTACCCGGTCGGATTTCCGTGTCGCGGTCAGGTCGAAAACACTCGACATCGGCCCCGCGATCGAATCGCAGTCGGTGGTGTATCAGCAACCCGTCGCGATGCGGCTCATCGATACCGCTGTATGTCAACTCGGCGTACCGTATACGCTGTCGGCGCCGGTGACGGATGAGAAGGGTGCCTCCGTGGCGTATGAGTGGGATATCGGCGCCACGGGAACCTATACGGCGGGAAGCGGCTCCGACACCACCTTCACCGTAACCGGAGAGTTCTTCGAAAAGCGGGAGTGCCGGGTGCGGGTGACGGTTGACGGGAGAATCGCGCTTGCCGATACCGTCACCCTGACGTTCGTTGCGGCATGGGAAATGATTGCCGAGCCGGTCGTCGCAGGGATGGACTGGTACGATGCGGTGGAACATGACGGCCGGGTGTTCCTCTTCTGCGGCGGATGGTCACAGACGTCGGAGCATGTCCGTTCCAGCAGCGACTGCATCGAATGGACGACGCTCAGCGACGGTCCGGGAATACCGTCGGTACACAGCAGGCCGGTGGTCTTCAACGGTATGTTCTGCATCGCCGATAAGAACGGTTTTCTCTGGACCAGCAGTGATGCGGTGACCTGGGAGAAAGGTGCCGCTCCGGTCTGCAGCACCTGGGTGGAATTCGGGTCGGCCATGGGACCTGCCCGCGGTCTGTACGCTCCCAAACTGTTTACCGTCGGGGAGCGGCTGTACCTGCAATCGAATTCCGGTACCGTACAGTCCGATTCCGTTTTCGCTACTGAAAATCTGACCGACTGGAGCGTGGCGGAGCTGACCGTGGGAACCAATGTGGCCGATTTCCGTTCTTCCGGTGAAACGACCGTTCTATGCGGATGCAGTTTTTACGCATTCAACTACTGGATCGGTACCCTGACGAACGACAGTGTCTCCTATCTGCCCGAACCGTTTCCGCTTGGTACGGGTCTGATGGATGCCGGGGAGTACAGCGATCTGTTCTCATGGTCGGCAGTGGAGTATCAGCTCGAATTCTACAACGGGTATTACCTGTTTTCCGGCAACGCGAATCCGTTGTGGGTATATACTCCCGGTTCGGGGAAATGGTCCGAGATCACACTTCCCGCTACCATGGTTGCACGAGGCGGCCAGTGCGCGCTTTTCACGTTCAATGAGGCGTTGTTTGTCATCAGCGAAAGCGGGGTGTTCAGACTGGTGAAATAACGCGGAATCCGGGGTAGGGTGAATCCTTTACTCAGGTTCGAGTATTTTCCGAAGTCGATTCGCGATTTCTCTGCGTGAAAACGGTTTCTGAATAAACAGCGCACCTTCCTCACGAAGCGTACCTTTCGGGATAACGATATCGTCGGTATATCCCGACATGAACAGAAATTTGAAATCCGGACGGGTTTTACGAAGCCGGCCTATCAGTTCACGTCCGTTCATTTCCGGCATGATGACATCGGAGAGCACCAGGTCGATCCGGTCGCCGTATTCGTTCATTACCACTATCGTTTCTCCCGGGGTGGCTGCCGACATCACCTCGTAGTTGAGAAGTTCGAGCATCCGATGACTCATCTCCATCAGCATCGGATCGTCTTCCACGAGAAGAATGGTTTCGCCGTTGCCGGCGCGGGAATCGGCTCCTCGATGGTATCGCCTTCTCTGACTTCGCCGGATTTCTCCTGCGGCAGATAGAGGTGAAATGTCGTTCCGATATTCAGCTTGCTATAGCAGTTGATGAAGCCGCCACACTGTTTGACGATACCGTACACCGTTGACAAACCGAGTCCGGTTCCTTTTCCGATCTCTTTCGTGGTGAAAAACGGTTCGAAAATATGGGATACCGTTTCCTTAGTCATGCCGTAGCCGCTGTCCGAAACGCTCAGGCGGACAGAGGTGCCTGCATGATCGGCATACAGCGTGCATGAGTGCTTGTCGAAGGTGACGGGATCGGTTTTCAGGGTGATTTTGCCGATGTCGTTTATCGCGTCACGCGCGTTGATGCAGAGGTTGACCATGATCTGGTCGAGGTGTGCCGGATCGATGCGCACCATGCAGGGTTCAGGACCGGCGGAGTCGCCCCCACTTAACAGAGGGGATATTTTTCTGGTGTAGATGGTTCAGGGCTGCCGGGGGCAGGTTCCCGTTATACCTTGAACTTCCGCACCATCGCTTCGAGCTGAGCGGACAGCTGAGAAAGTTCTCCCGCGCTGTTCTGTACTTTCTCCATCTGCTGCCGGTTTTCTCCGAGCGCGCTGTCGATCGCCCCTATGGTGGTCGATATCCCCGACAGATGCCGGGCACCGTCACCGACATTATGCGCGATGGTTTCGGATTCCGAGCCGGCCTGCGTGATGCTTCTCACCATTTCGTTGATGGTGACGCTCTGTTCCTCCACGGCACCTGCGATGGAAGTCGCGATCGAACTGACTTCTCCGATGACACTGAGCATTTTCTCCGAAGCCACGGTCGATTGTCTGATACTCTCCTGAATGGCGGTGATCTGATCGCCGATCTCAACGGTTGACCGAGCGGTCAGCTTGGCGAGGGATTTGACTTCGGACGCAACAACGGCGAAACCGCGTCCGGCCTCTCCGGCGCTGGCGGCTTCGATGGTCGCGTTGAGCGCCAGCATGTTGGTCTGTTCGGCGATGTCGTCGATGGTGGAGAGTATCGTATCGATCTGACCGGCGGTGGTACTGAGGGTGGTCATGAGATCGCGGTTGTTTTTCGCGAGGTTTGCCGCGTCTGCGGCGATGGTCGATTCCTGCTGGCAGTTGCGGGCCACCTCGTTGAGCGAGGCGCTGATCTCCTCCGCCGCGGTGGCGATGGTCGTGAGCGATGCCGACATGGCCTCGGTCGAAGAGGATATCGCGTTGATCCCGGCTGCCGTTTCACCGGTGGAGTGATTGACGGTTGATGACTGACCGGAGATGATATCGGACTGCCGTGCGAGGGCATCGGCAACGCTGTGCAGTTGTCCGGCCGAGCTTGACAGGGTGGCGGCGTTGTTCGTGATGGTACTGATGATGGACTGCTGCTGTTCGATGAACCGGTTGACCAGGTTCGCGACGTCACCCAGCTCATCCCGTGAGGAGAGATTGATTCTTTCCGTAAGATTGCCGTTCCCGTTCACGATGCCGTTGAGCATGGAAATGAGTCGGTGCAGCGGTTTCACGATTGAACGTTGAAAAAATATGCCCCACAGAATTCCCGCCACCACGCAGATGAGTGAAAATAAAGTAGCGAAAAAAAACATTGAACCGGTACGTTTGCGCAGTTTTTCGGCGGATGCATCCAACCGGGCTATCCGTTCCGTACGGAATATCCTGATATCTTTCCGGAGGGTTTCGAATGCCGGATTCGATTCCGACATGTATTTAAGATTGGCCTGTGAAGCGTCATTCTGCAGAAATATGGTAATTATGTCACGATTGACGGTTTCGAGAAGCTTGAAGGATGAGTCGACGGACGTGGAGTCTGCATCGACATCGGAAATCAGCCCGGCGGATTCGTTGCAGATCGTATCGAAACTGGCCACCAGAATTTCGAGTGAGTCGATATCCTTGAGCCGCAGCAGCCGCTGTACCATGATCTGGACTTCGGTGGTGTTTTCGGCAAGGTTGTTGAGGCTGGTATTGACCTCTTCGGTATTGCGGATCTGCTCGTCATACAGTTTCGAACTCTGTCGGTGGATGGAGAACATAACTCCAATCACGACCAGCAGAATACCCGAGGTGAATGCCGTATAATACCCGATTTTCCGTGCGAGTTGCCGGGATTGCCTCATTGTGTTTCCTTCCATCGCGTACCGCGTTCAAGCTCCTGAAGGATCGCCGGAGGAACCGGGGGAATGCCCCGGGGGGATCCGGCAGAAGAAATATGTTGTTATTTGGAGGTTTTGTACTTCATTTGTGAAACACCGAAACCAATAACCAGCGATCCTACCGGTTTTTCTCCTTCGAGCACCGGAATGGCGATCTGAATCTGCTGCTCGCCGCTCGACTCATCAACTTCCACAGGTCCGATCCAGGTGTTTCCCTTCATCGGTTCATCGTGTTTCGCCTTGCCTTTATGATTCCAGGAGGTCGTTTTTGAAAGAAAGGCGACCTTACCGCCATCGGCTCCGTTGAGAAACATCTCGGTTATCACTGCCGTTTTTTTCTTTTTAAGGTATTGGCCGATATCGCTCTTGATGAGTGCTTTCACCTCAGGGCTCAGCAGCGTAAGTTTTTTCCATGCCTCGTTGGTCATCGATGATGCGGGACCTTCATTGTACTTTTTTACCGCCGCGACAATCACCGCGTCGGTAGAGAGCGGTTTCGCCGCCGCCATTTCGGCATCGAGCAGCGCCTTGACATCGGCGGGAATCTCGGCGGACCGGACCGGTGCGACCTGCAGTGTCAAACAGGTTACGGCTGCCGCCATGACGAATTTCCTCATGCAACCTCCTTCAAGAATAAATAGGTGTTCAAACGGTTGTTCAGCATAAATCATGCTCTATCGGAAAACCCGTGTCGACCGGCAAGGTGGCGTTACTGTTTTTTTATCGAGTATGGCCATCTGATGGTATTCTGCCGGAAAAATGATTATACAATTCAAATAGTTCACGATCAAGATGCATTTGGCCGCAGGGGAGGTGGCGGGTGCATGTGGTGTGGTTGTGTACCATGAGAAGCGTGCTTTTGTTTTTTAAATTTCTTCAAGGCATCAAATCTCCAAACTCAATATACACAGGAGCGGGCGCTCCGCCCCTGCTGCCCCGGCCTAAGGGTGGTCTGGGCCACCACCCTTAGATAACCCGGGCCTTTTTTCAGCGCCGCAGCGAGCCGCAGACGCTCCGTTGGACCGGGAGGGTTGTCATATGCGATAGATTTGGTGCTAAAAGGATTATTTGCGGCATAACAGTCGGTTGGCGTGCGGCGCTAACGCGACCAGAATACAGGCTCCTTTTCTGGTGTTCACATCCGTTCCATCGGATTATTTGGAATGAAACCTTGATATGGATTCCGTAAAGAGGAAATAGACTGTTTATCAGATCAGTTTCTTTGTTCTGATAACCCCGACGGAAACGGAAGTGACATAGACATGCGGTTATTCCTCCGCCGAGTTAGCGCTGCACGCCAGGTCGAATGATTAGTCTCCAACCAACTGTTGACGTGATAATGTCACTCGCACCAAAGAAATGCACCGACCCCAAGGGGCGACTGCGGCTCGCACGGCGGTTGTTTAGCGCGCGAAGTGCAGAGGACTGTCAACCCTTTCCTTAAGCGTGGAGAGTCCGGTGTTGCACACCGTTTATATTGTACCGCTTTCGCGTAAAAAAGTACCTCTGACCGGGTGTCTCACTACGTTTCGTAAACGCAAGGAATCCAGTGTCGAACACTGTTTTTTTTAAAACCGTTTTGGTGGCGGCCTACCACTCCTGAGTACCATGAGAAACGTGCTTCGTTTTTACATTTCTCCAAAGGGAAAACGGCTATAATAGAAACAATGCTGGAAGTATTGGATACTACTCGTCTCAAGAACGGAGTGACAACAGCCGATTGTGCGGGGCGGCGCGTGCGTCCAGAGAGCAATTACCGATAAAAGCGGATAGGTGTATATATAAGGAATAAGGCCAGACCGGTAGAACAATCTGAGAGGTTCGAACGGTGGTGAAGTGATTCCCGGACAATTTTTAAGACGACTACAGCGGTTTTTATTACGAGAACTGATCGTCGAGCGTTCCCGGGGGAAAACTGAGCAGATGCAGGGCGAATTTCATGAATAGCGGTGCTGATTTAAGGCCGGTATTTCACAAATTGAGGCACTGCAGGGGGGTAGGGGATGTTCACCGATGCGGTTGCCTTGAACCGTGATGTCTTCAGAAACAGGATATTTATGCTTCTACGGTTGCGGGACCGCAATTATATTAATAACGTCCTGTAATGGTGGTATTCCATTCCGCTCACCATCTGCAGGGTTGTTGGCTTCTTGTTGTTTTTCCATCTGATTGACCAAACTGATACTCACGTAGGTTCGAAGACTTTTTGTGGTGTGACAGCACGGGCGTTCCAAAGGAGAGTGGACCTGTATAATAGATGCTCATGGGGAACCTATGACGAAGTTCGTGTTATATGAAAGAAATGGCGTTTAATTGCATCATTGAGGCGTATAGGGAATCTATTATACAGTTTTGTTGTATAATAGATTCTGTTGGCCAAAATTTGGCACCAGCATTCTTGCCGCCGAAGTAATCGCCCATCCTTGGGCGGTAAAAAGAGAAAGATAAAATGACAGAAGAAAATGAAATAAACATCAAAGCAGGTTTTTTGTTGGTCAAGACATACGCAACCATATGGTCTGAATATTCTAAGAAATACGACCTAAAAAAAGATTTTTATGGATTTCCGAGAATAGACCGAAACCCATCAGAGCAGCGTATACAATATAGAGGTCTTGACCGCGATGCCTTAGATGCATACAAAGATAGTGATAATCTTGCAGAAATCCAAATGGAGGAACTTGAGAAAAGTGGTAAATGTGATGACGGTTTCCTTTTCGATTTGACTATAGCAAGAGAGATCCAAGAGTTATTAAAAGAAAAGATAACTGAATATGAAATTATTTGGACGAGAATAGAGGGAATAGACATTGCACCACCAGATGGATTCAAGTCAATAGGTTTTGAACCTTCCTTCTTTGTTGGGGATCATTTCTCGGCATCATCTGATTGCATGATCATCCCCCGATGGCACGGTACTGATGATGAAGGTACGCTCTTCTCAAAGTATTTCGATAAACTAAATCGTTATGGCCTTTTCGAATCACCAGAAGAAGCGAAATCATTTTTGGACTACTATCTTTCTTTCGATTGGACAGAAACTGGAGAATATGAAATTGCTGAAGTTTTTATCGCTTTGGATACACAAATTCATTCAGGTAAGCAGCTTGTATTAGATAAGAATGCGGAACCATCTTCCTTAAAATTGCCAGCATTCCTGGCCAAACCAGAGGGAGCACCTGTTTACCACGGTTTCCCCTTACTTAAAGAGAGCGAAACGGATGGGTGGATTCTCGGAATTATTACTGAATATGAAGATGAAAACGGTTGTGATGAAGGCGATGCATATGTACAAGCACCAAATGGGGACAGAATTGGATTAGTTTGGGATGTTGGAAATGATGAGATATCGACGATAAGCGAGCCCGATGAAAAGAGAATGGGTGTTTTTCAAGTTTGGTTTCCTAAGACCGTAAAGACAAAGGAAGATATGATAGAGAACTTCAGGCATGTTCTTCCAAGTGTCAGGAATATGTACGAAGAACTAAAAAAGGGAAAAAAATGAAAAACAGAACGCCACGTCGTGTGGCCTTCTGGAAGACGGCGGCAAGAATGCTGGTGCCAAACTCTGCGCTTCGCTTGCCCTTCGGGTCGGCCAACAGGCAAAGCACAAAAATTTACTCCACTATCGTTCCGTAAATCTTCGTGCTGTTTGCCAACCCG
>JAFGHA010000140.1 GCA_016930275.1 Chitinispirillaceae bacterium | reverse complement strand
TTTATTCCAGAGGTCCAAACCGACGAATTTATCTGAGGGGGGACCGGAAAACCGGTTGAACAGACTGTCCGAGAAAACCCGGCTGCCCGGGTGGTTGAAAAAAGCGTATCCCTCGCGTGTCGCAAGCCAGTCGAGCAACTCGGTGAACGAATCGGTGGCGGTATCGCTGACCGTACAGTAATCTTCCGAGCCGACGACGGAACAGTGGCCATACAGTGAAGATGTCCACTCGAATCCCCAGAGCGTAACGTATGATGAATCTTCGTTGCAGCTGTCGGCGGTCGCTTTCGTTATCCGCCATTTGTCATCGTTTAATGCATAACAGTGATCCGACAACCCGAAAAAATCAAGATGTGCTGTGTACCGTGCATAATCGTAAGCTTCCTGGGGGGTACCCATGCCGTCAGAGAGGTTGGTGTGATTATGAAAATTGCCGAAATAATAGTTATACCCGGAGGTGAATTCAGGCTGCACTACGGTTGAGCAGGGCTTCGGGGTATGGTCGGGAATCTGCGGAAGATCGGGCGTGGGGGGCGTATCAGGTGATGTACCTTTATTGAAGGTACCGGAACAAAAATACCATATCGGAGAAGAAATCGCTTCGTCACCGTCCGGCTGACTTACTTTCACATAATAATATCCGTCGGAGATGACCGTGTCTTCGAAAGTGATGGATACAGGACCGGGATCAGGATTCCAGGTGGCTATCGTGTCATGGTTGCTGTTGAAAAGCATTACTTTTGAAAACGGTTCCTTGTCTCCATCGAGGGCGTGGACTCTGAACGTGTGTTTTCTGCCGTGAACGATCGATCCCATTTCGAGGCTGTCGGCGGTGAACGAGAGGGCGATATTTTTATCGAGCGTAGAGAAGAATCTCCGGGCCTCAAGGGCTCCAAGGATATCTTTTCTGGTCAGGGCCGGAGCGAGTATGCCCATCCGGCAGTCGACGGCCGTTCCCCAGGTCGCCCAATGATTGTCGCCGGCTCCGGAGGCACCGATTCGCCATCCGCGCGACAATGCTTCATCATAGTAACTTTTGTTATTGTCGTTCGGGATCAACCCGTCGTTATAATAATAGTAATCGAATCGCTGGCTCTTATTCCAGAGTTCCATTCCCACGAACTGCTCGATGGGTTCACTGGCATAAAGGTTGGATTCCAGTGGCGGGCCTACGCGACCGGGATGATTGAAGAATGCGTATGCCTCTCGCCGTGAAAGCCAGTTACAGAACTTGGTGAATGTATTGGTAGCGGTATCATCACAGCTGCAGAAATCGTCGGTACCGATAACGGAACAGTGATTGTAGGTCCAGGAGGTCCATTCAAATCCCCACAGGGCGACAAACTCCGAATCATGGTTGCAGCTGTCGGCAGTCGCTTTTATCAATTGCCATTTTTCATGAGTCATCTGGTTGTCGGAAGTGACAAAATCATGATCGGTGATCGCGAAAAAATCCAGACCGGCGTTGTATCGGGTATAGTCATACGCCATCCGGGGAGTACCGCTGCCGTCGGAAAGTTCCGTATGGTTATGAAGGTCACCGAAGTACACGTAGTTATTTCCCAGTTTCACATGGATACGAGGTTTTTTTTGCGGGATAAGGGGAACCAGCGTGTAGTTGCAGGTAAGAAACAGCAGCAGCAGCGGGTGCCATCGGATATTTTTCATCAAGGCCAACGTTGTTGTGAACGTGTTTTTCATGAATGTGTTACCGGTTTATTCGAACTGGCAATCCGGATCGCGCCATCGGTTCCGAATCTGACCCTAATCTAATATATTTTAAGACTGTTTTTACCATTTCATTCCCTTGCCCGGTGGTTTCCGCCAGCGATCATATCTGAACAAAACGGCTGTTCGGGAAAACTGATTGAGTTCAGCAATGGAATCGGCTGGCGCTTAAATACCGTCGTTTTAGTGGTGCATTGGTCGTTCCGGTCGGTGATTCCGTTTAATATAAACGGAGAATTATTTCCCTGAAACATTGTTTCGGGCGGTTATTTCTCACTTATTCGTTCTGAAATTTTACGTCTTCCACGGTAATTATGTTGTATGACCTTCAACCATTCGATGATGAAATGCTCCCTGAAAAGGAAAACCGTATGACGGCTCTTTTACCAATACTCTGCTACTGCCGTAAAAAGTTCTTCGGGGAGCGTATGGTGGACCTGTCCGGTGTCGTCACTCCATTTATCCGTCCCGGAGAAACGGTACTGGTCGTCGGAAGAGCGGGAAGGAAATTTTTACGTGCGATCGAGTGTGCTGTCGGTAAGAACGGTTATCTTTTTACCGCATTGCAGGAGGTAAAAAAGAGAGGAAGTACCCGTCCGGTCCTGCTACCCCGCCGGATCCACGTCAATAGTCCGGGCAACTCCGGTACTCCGGAGGCAATAGCGGATCTGGTCATCTGTATCCGCATGACGGGTGTTGTACCTGCCGAGGGGGAGCTTATTCAGGAAATTCATGCGGCAATGCGACCTGCAGGGACGCTGATGATCTGTGAACCGGTATGGAGGATACGAAAACGGCAATTTAACGGGATGCTGTCGGTCGCGGAAGAACAGGGATTCATCGGAAGACCGGGGCCGGCAGTTCCCGGCTATCATACCGCGCTGATGGTAAGAATCTGTTGATTGGTGAAGTTCCGGAATACGGGATGGCGAAATGGCGGGGTGAAAAGATGTCTGTTTCCGCATGTTTTTTTTCTTTTGCCGTTTAACCGTCAGTGCTGCAGGAGAAATTCGATCACCAGCCGGTTGAACACTTCCGGAACCTCAACTGCAGCGCCGTGTCCACCACCCTCAATTTCCATGAACATGCACTTCGGCAAGTCTTCTCTGACCTGCCGTATCATCGCGTCGGTTACCTCAGTGTCGTTTTTCCCCCGCAGCAGCAGCACCGGCAGTGAATCGTGGCCGACCTTCCGGGTCGCTTTGCGGTAATCGCCGTAGGTGTCACTTCTGATCTGAGACAGGAGTGCATGCCCGGTACCTTTGCAGGTGAACTGCCGCACAAAGCTGGAATCGCATAGGGATTTTTTTCCGCCCGGTACCAGTACCCTGCCACGTGCGATAATTTTCCGGCGCATCAGCAGTGTATACGCCAGATCCCCGATCAGCGGCTTGCGCAGCAGACTGAGAGGACCCACCAGCGGTGATTCTGAATTGAAAAGATTGAGCACCGGCGAGACGAGGACAATTGCCCTGACACGATCGGGATATTTCGCGGCAAAGCTGACCGCAATCGCACCGCCGAAACTCGGTCCGATAAACGAAACAGGAGCGGAAAGATGCAGTGAGTCAAGCAGTTCGCGGAGTTGTTCACGATAGAGATCCCGGGAGTAGCATCGTTTCACCCGTTCTGAAAATCCGCGACCGTACTGATCGTACCGGAGAATTCTGAATCCGGCGCTGCGTAATGCATCGATCTGCGGATCCCAGATACATAATGGAATCGTACCTCCATGCAGCAGAACCACCACATGGGTTCCCGCGGGATCGCCCGACAATTCATAATTGGTGGTACCATTGGACAATTCGATATATCGGTTGCCGCCGGTTCTCCTGAAATCATCGAAGGGCACCGTTTCGGTGCAGGACAAGAGAATGCAGATTGAACCGGAGAGGAACAGAAGTATCTTTTTTGTAATCATCGTCAATCGGATTCGTTGGTAACGTGGAAAACACGGTATGAAATGAATATAAATCGGGTGGTATGGAACCGATAGGTAAAAAACGGAAAATCTGCTGCGATACCGGTTGACAGGATTTCACGGATAACGAGGTACGGGGGGGGATAAGAAGACGCTGCGGTCGTAGTATGGTACGGTATGTCAATTACAGGGCGCCGGTGTTCCGGCAGGATAATCAGTTCCCGTTAAAAATTGACAGTTACGCTCACTCAATCCCCCGCGCGAACAATGCCGCAGGGACAGATCGCTTTTTACCGCGGCGGCAGCTCTTCGACATCTGCTTGGCCTGCTGCAGGTACTTCCCGCGAACGAGGTAGCGTTGTATGTTCACTAATAGGCGTAGAAAAGATACAATGTATTCCGGTACATCATTTCGTAAGGAGGAAAAGTGCCTGGAGAAGTAACGAGAGTAGACGACGGAATGTTCACTATCCGCGGCAGTTTGGAGAAATGCTTTTTTAATTCCGCAGTGCGGCATCGAGTACTGCAGCACCTTGAATATGGTTTTTTTCTGGCGGCGGGAATTCTGATCCTCTCGGCGAATATGGTATTTCCCGTAACTTTTGATGCTTCGGAAAAGATATCACCGCTCTACCAGCCGAATCTCTCTGGCACCTGTCTTCCGGTGTGGAACAATACCGCCACCTACCGGGCGATAAAAAACGGGCTTGTTCTCTCCCGTTACGCGGTTTTGCGGTTTCCCAACGGGACGCTTTCCAACGAGTATCACTGGAACGGCAGAGGAACGGCCGATTCCACCGGTATCTGGCATCCCGACAGCACTTCCGACAGTACCGGATTTCTGAGCACCAATCTTTACTGCGGTACGACATCGAGCAACTGGGGCACTGAACGGTACTCCCGGGTGGTCGATGGTGATACCGCTTCATTCTGGTGGAGTGATCCGCTGATTACCACCAAAGATCCTTATGTGTACCTGAGCTGGACAGCGAACAAGACGATTGATTCGGTGGTCATTTTCTGGGGAGAACGGTTCAGCCGAAGCTACGAGGTACAGGTTTGGGAAGGTACGGTTTCGTACCCCGGTCCGCACGGAATGAGTGAGTCGCAGTGGATTACCGTTCATACCGACACGGCGGGTGAAGGCGGTGTATCGACCGTCACGTTTGAAGCGGTATCAACCCGTGCGTTACGGGTCATTTCCCGTGAAGGATTTGACGGAAGCGATGTGCAGATACGGGAGATCTACGCGTTCGGCGACGGTACGCAGGTATCGGTCAATGACACCCTCTATTCAAAACAGACCTGGACATACGCGTTGTCGACGCATCCGGGAATGATTCCGCTGCGGAGCTACACATGGAATTTCGCAACGTTCATGAACTACTGCGATACGCTCGGGTATCCGGCAATCCCGGTCATCTGCGTCAATTACGGGACGGGAACTCCTGAAGAGGCCGCGGCATGGGTTCATTACGCGAATATCGTCAAAAAACACGGTATCCGGTACTGGCAGATCGGTAACGAGATGGATGGAACATGGGAAATCGGCGGACCGGTCAGCGCGTTTACCTATGCGGAAAAATACATCCGCTATGCAAAGGCGATGAAAGCGGTCGATCCCGATATCAAGCTGCTCGGTCCGGTGGCGTCCGGACTCAGCAACCTCAGCGGTGAATACGACGGCCGTACCTGGCTCGAAGCGGTGCTGTTTAAAATCGGCGAGGCGGAAAAAGAAGATGAGGTCACGTATCTCGATGGAATCGATTTCCACTCCTATCCGTACTGGACATCGTCGAAGATCAACATTCAGAATATGCTGCTTTCCTCCGACTACGTTTACGACGAATCCGACAGTATGCTTGCATGGATCGACCGGTATCTGTACAATCCGGACAGCACCATGGTGATGATGAGTGAATTCAACGCAAGCGTGATGATGAGCAGCACCCTGAAGCAGGCGGTCAACGGTATCGTCAACGCGAACCTCAATGCGGGGCTCGCATACAAATTCGGCTACCGGGCGATGTCGGTCATCTGGGATTCGTTCGAAGCAGGGGGAGTTGGTGCGGACAATACCCACGGTTCGCTCTCACTTTTCAACGACTTTCCGACCACGCTTAAAGCAAGCATGAAATATCCGCCGTCGTCGGTATTCTGGGGAAATTTCATGGTTACAAACGTATGGCTCGATCCGGATGGAGAAAACTCACTGATCGCGGTCGATTCTACCCGCAGCGGTGATCTTCGTTATTACGGCAATGCCACCGGGAGCGATGTCCGGATACTGGTGCTCAATCTTTCCGCTACCGATACGCTCGATGTCGAGGTGACGATGGAAGGTGCGGAGTATGATAATGTGGAGGTGTACTCCTGGGGTGAACCGCAGTTCAACCTGATCGGCACCGACGACAAGGCGTACGCGATGCCGAACTGCGGTCCGGTATCGTCGGTTACCACGGTGGAGAAGCTCGGTACGCCTCAAATCCCTCCGAAAACCGCAATGGTACTGCGGTACTTTACCGATGACAGCGGTTCCACGGTGCCGGAGGAACTGTTCTGGGCGACGCTGAACTCGCGTTCGAGAGCGGGGGACACCGTAGGAATTTCGCTTTCGTACCGTGTACCCGCCGGAACGATCACCTCGATCGCCTGGCGGCTCGACAGTACGCAGTTCCAGGAAGTCGAAGCACTCGACGGTGCCTTTGACGGATCGTATGAAGCTGCATATCTCACCATTCCTGCAGAAGAACTGCCCTCCGGTCCCAACCATCTGATCGTTCGGGTGGAATCCGATGCGGGTGACACCTGCGAAACGTCGATGGTGGTCACCGGCGTTTCAGTGATAACGCGACCGGCCGACAGACCGGGTGCCGCTATGCTCTCAATAACGGAATTACCGGCCGGCGGTGTGCGGATCAACTATCTTCCCGAGCGAAACGGTACCGCCT
This sequence comes from Chitinispirillaceae bacterium, assembly GCA_016930275.1. Classification (GTDB taxonomy): domain Bacteria; phylum Fibrobacterota; class Chitinivibrionia; order Chitinivibrionales; family Chitinispirillaceae; genus JAFGNB01. The sequence continues at coordinate 9,512 of JAFGHA010000140.1, read as the reverse complement.
TCATCCGGCTGTATAACCTTTCGGGAGCGGTGCTTGACGAACGTACGTCGGTATCCGACGGCGGCCCGGTTTCATTCATCTGGAACGGTACCACCGTTTCATCGGGAGTGTATCTGGTGAAGGCCGGGATGGAAGGATCGCCAAAGCGGATCAGCAGAATGTTCAGGGTTGTCAGGTGAGAAGAGAACGTTCGAGAAACCGTGGCGTATTGCCGCGAGGAAATCCGGCGGTTTCGTCATATCGAATCCGCCTTCCGCAGTTGAGAATGAGTGCCATGCGGAAGAACTTGCACCGGATCACGCTGCAAGGGACGCAGTCTTGATCGGCGGGACAGGGGCGAGATATTGAGCATTTTTGCAATGCAGAACGGGGCGAGGTGTTTCGCAGAACACCATGATTCGACTGTCATGTAAGTAATTTCCGGCGACAATCGTGTCGCACCGCATGCAGGTGAACGTAAGCGATCGCGGTGCATTTGAGTATGACATCCGATTGAATTTCTTCGATTACACAATGATATTTTAATCTTCCTCTTTTCCGCAATCGCATAGTGGAATTTCAGCCGGAACAATCGATCTGAGCCGTTGCGTGGCGGAGTTCAGACCGCCGCGATAATGCTGCTGATCGCAAAATCGGTTTCTCCCGACATACGGAATCATGCTTCACGGAATATTCCGACGGGTAAAAATATTGACGCCACCGCCTGGTAAGTAGTACAATTTTCTTTTCCGTTCGATGTGTCGTGGTGGAACTATTTTTGAGCGCGCCGTTTCCACCGTGGATGGCTGCAGGGGAATACGAGATTTTTCAACAGAAAAACGCACTGTTATGCATTATTTCTATTCATATCTCCATTTTTTTTCGGCGATCCTGTTTCTGATTCTCGGTGCCACGCTGCTGATACGGGATTTCGGGTCTCGTCTGAATCAGATGTGTGCCGGTGTGGTACTCTGTTTTTTCATCTGGAGCTTCGGAACCATCTGGGTTCATCATCCGGCGACACCGGTGGAAATAGCCCGCCCTTTCGGTAAAATCGCCACTATCGGCTGGATGTTTTTCGGTTCGTTTCACCTCTGTTTTGCCTGGTTGTATACAAAAAGAAAGGCATTCAAGTACCTGCGCCCGGTAACGGTACTTCTGTTTCTTCTTCCCTCGGTATTCACGTTGCTGCAGTGGACGCGGTCGATATTCGTGGGGAGTCTCGAAAAACGACCCTACGGTTGGTTTACCCGCTGGAATCCGACACCATGGCCGACATTCTATTTTGTCTACCTGGCGGCAATACTCCTGACGGCATTCTGGCTTATTTTCGACCACGGAAGAAAAAGTGATAATGTCTACATCCGTCGCCAATCGGTCATTATCATCGTATCCGGACTGATCTCACTGCTTTCCGGTTTTCTGATCAATATTTTCATTTCGATCGTTTATCCCGAAGGATTTCCCCCGATCGGTGACGTGACATCGCTTCTGTGGGCGTTCGGGCTCACCTATGTCGCGATCCGCTACAATATTCTCAACATTACCCCGTTCATCGCCGCCAACCGGATTATCGTGGCGATGAAGGATCTGCTCTTTCTTCTCGATACACACGGGTATATCATTTCGGTAAACCGGGCGGCGGAACAGGTGCTCGCTTGTCGTGCCGATCAGATTACCGGCCGTCATTTCAGTGAACTGATTGCCGCTGAAGGGAGGAGCGAATTACCGGATACTATGCTCAGGCAATCAGAATACACCACAGAAACGGTGGTCAGCTGTGCAAACGGTCCCGCGATACCGGTGGAATTATTCACTTCGCTGATTCCCGGAACCGGTGTGGTATGTGTGGCACATAACATTTCGTTGCAGCGACAGCGTACGGAATCGCTGAAAGAGGCGAAAAAACAGCTTGAATCACGTGTATCACAGGCAACGGAAGAACTGCGGCAGATCAATCAAAAGCTCGTACAGGAAGTGGAAGAGAAAAAACTGGCGGTCGACGCCATGAAAGAATCTGAGGAACGGTTCCGCGTCATTTTTGAATATGCTCCGGACGGGATCTGCCTCCTTGATCGCGAGGGCAATTTCATCACCGGAAATAACGAGTTGGTTCGCATAACCGGTTATGCGAAAAGTGCCATGGTCGGGAAAAATCTGTTTGATTTCGGTTTATTGTCCGGGGAGGATACCCGTATCGTTAAGGAAATGATCAACGGAGATTCAGAAAACGGCATAGCAGAGTACCGGGAATTTACACTGACAAAAGAAGATACCTCTGAAATACCGGTGGAAATCAGTTCTCATCAGCTCAGGATTGCTGAACGAACGCTCAATGTCTGTATTGTCAGAGATTTGTCGCTGCGGAAAGAGGCGGAAAAAGAAGCGCAGGAATTACGGGCGGCATTGCATCATTCGCAGAAGATGGATGCCATCGGTCGGCTTGCCGGCGGTATCGCCCACGATTTCAATAATCTGCTCGGCGGTATCATCGGTTATGCCGGATTGCTGCAGAAACGGCTGGGTACCCCGTATGAATCCGATATTCTGGGAAAAATTATCCATGTGTCAAAGCAGGCCGCAGATCGGACCGCTCAACTGCTCGCGTTCGCCCGTAAGGGAAAATATCGTGTGGAACCGGTGGATATGCATACTGTTATACAGGAGATCATCAATCTGATGCGTCATACCATTGATCCGAAAATCGGGCTGACGTACCGGCTCGAGGCGGATTGCGCGACGGTCAAGGGTGACCGATCGCAACTCCACAGCGCACTGTTGAATCTGGGGGTGAATGCGCGTGATGCGGTTCCCGAAGGAGGTGCCATTGTCTATTCCACAAAGAATGTACCTAGAGGCGAAGTCGCGTTTCCGGATGTTGACGAAGGTACGGTGGCCGAGAAGTACCTTGAAATCGTCGTGAGAGACAATGGCATCGGAATGGATGAAGAAACGATATCTCGCATCTTTGAACCGTTTTTTTCAACAAAAGAGGAGGGAAAAGGAACCGGTCTCGGTCTGCCGAGCGTTTATGGAACGATCAAACAGCATGGAGGGTCTATTTACTGCCAGTCGGAACCGGGTAAAGGAACCTCTTTTTATCTGTATCTTCCAGTGGTTGAAATGTTGGTGACCGGCGAGCATACGGATCCGGCACCTTCCGGATATACCGAAATGCATACAGGTACCGGCATGGTACTGGTGGTCGATGATACTCCGCTTATCCGGGAGATGATGGAGGAGGCCCTGATCGATGCCGGATATTCAGTGCATACCTGCAATGACGGAAATGAGGCCCTGTCGTGGTACCGGGAAAATCATGCCGCATGTGATCTGGTGATTCTCGATTATACGATGCCTGATCTCAACGGCAAGGAGTGCTTTACATCAATGAAGAAAGTGAATCCCACGGTGAAAGCGGTGCTCACTTCCGGGCATGCCGTTGACAATGAGATCGGCAGAACTCTGGATGCGGGAGTTATATCGTTTCTGCAGAAACCCTTTGAGGTTGACGATTTGACGGCGCTGGTGCGGAAAATTCTTATCGAAGGCTGATAGCGGGGACCTGCCTACAAATTACGCCCTGTTTCATAGGCGGTATCGAGATGGCGTTTCCAGTTATTTTTCCGGCGTTCGGTGTCGGCTTTTGTCATTCCGTCAAGTACGACGAATTCCGATGAGGCGACCCGGTCGAACAGACGGTCGTTGATCATGACGGTTTTCATCGCCTCAAGGTGCCCGTATTCCTTCAGTCGTCCGATCGGATGGCCGGAAGTACAGATACATATTCCCTTTTTCAGGGATTTCATGGATCTGTTGCCATAGGCGAAGCCGTACGACCAGACCCGGTTAAACCAGCCGACCAGTTTCGCGGGAGCTTCCGTCCAGAATACCGGATAGATGAATACGATCACCTCACACCGGTTTATTTTCTCCTGCTCCGCGACGACATCGCTTTCCACCGGCAGTGTATCGTTGAAGTTCGCATCCCGCAGGTATTCGGCTTCACTCATGTCGGTTCTGAAATTCATTTTGTAAAGATCGGAAATTTCGACGGAGTGTCCGGTGGCGGTGCACCCTTCGATGAAGGCGTCACGAACACGACGAGTGAACGAATCCTCGCTTGGATGGGCATACACAATGAACACGTGCATGGAAAACGTTACTGCTGTTCAGGTGGGGGAAGCTCTTTGCCGAGAAGCTGTTTTATGGCCAATCGCTCGATTTCTTTATGCACTTCGTCAACAAAGGCGGTGTTGTTCCCGTACTGACGGGCAAGATACTCTTTCGAAATCCAGCCGGAATCCTCGAGATGCGTGCGTATGAGCATCAATTTTCTGTTCTGTGCCGTGCAGATATCATCCAGCGAGTTGTGCGCAACGGGTCGAGTTTTCTCTTCCGTGATTACGGTTTCGACTTTATGAAGATGCGTTTTGTACAATTCCTCGACACCCGACTTTCTACTGCCGAACTGCCGGATGATCTCCTTCGGTCCGTCGGCCTGCCGGATCGGAGCCATAACGGAGGTGGACAGCATAATACCATTTTCGAATTCCGTACCGAATTCAATGATTTTCAGAGGAGTGAGTTTGAGCAGCCAGCAGATGAGCGGCCAGGGAAATTCCGGTTTTTCGTGATAAACGGCCGCCGAAACGGTTTTATCCTGACTGACCATCATTCTCAGGAATGTTCTCGGATCAGGGATGGTTTTTTTCTGCGCGGTATCCTCGACATCACCCAGTTTAGAAAATCCCAACAGTGAAAGTGACTGCTCTTTTTTACGGTAAAATGAAAGATCCAGATGTTTGAAATCATTTGCATCAATTTCCCGAAATGAATGCTCCTCGCCCCAAATCTGCCGGAGCTGTTTCATAATTCTCAACGAAGATTCCTGAACTATTTTTTTTTCTTCTTCCATTTCACCACCTGTAGATGAGTGATTTTTCTGAGAAATTCCCCGGCTGCCGGGCACCACTGCCGAAACAGGAATTATACATCAACGGTAAAGGTTCCCTCAACAGCCACCTTTACACAACTCGCCACGCTATTTGCGATGAAGCATCCTTTGTGCGCGCGGTCGTGCAGCAGGTGGAAGGTATCCTGATCGGGAGCCTTACCGGAAGCAAAAGTGACGGCAGGGGTGAGGTTGATCCGGGTTATGGCGATTTTCCCCTCAGCGTTTTTCCCGAGAACACCGACCGCGTTGTCGGTGTATGAGGTTACCACATACTTCTTTTTTGATGCGATCGCGAGAAAAGTGAGCATGTGGCAACTCGCCAGTGCCGCGACAAATGACTGTTCCGGATTGACACACGAAGGATCTCCGTGAAAATCGGGGGCGGCCGAAGCGCAGAGACGGTTGTGTCCTTCAAAGTCGATCGAATGGGTACGGTTATATGCCTCGTAATCAAAACTCTCCGTCTGGAGAGTCCAGTTGAGTGTAACGACATGTTCCGACATGGCGGTAGTACCTTTCAACGGATGACGCACCTGCGGTTCGGCAGAGCGACGGTTGCAGCTGCTTAATGGAGTAAACAGTCGGTTGTCACAATTCTGAATACCTGGATAGGTACAAAATAAAACAACCGTATCGGTACTGCAATGGTAGGTGTTCCGCTCGACAGTGCCGGCCGGTTGCACGTTATGTATTTTCGAATCGTATTGAACAGAAAACGCAGTGCGATTGCTGTTTCTTCGGAACCGGTAGAGGTATTAAAATTGAAAACAACAGGTATAAAAAACGATCCCGATTCCGGGGCCGACTCCAGAAATCGCATCAAGAATCGTTACTGCAAGTGAATGGAACCTGAATCGACCGATTTAGGTGTACAACAGTATTATACTCCCTGAAAGGCAGGAACATGCATCTGCTTGTCATCAACAGCAGTCCTTATGGGCGTCGCGGAATTACTGCGATGATGCTCATGCCGTTTCTCGAAGGTATCCGGGAAGCGGGCGGCACATCGGAAATCGTATCGTTGAGTAAACTGACGATTCATCCCTGCAGAGGGTGTTACACCTGCTGGTTCAAAACAAAGAATGTCTGTACACGGAAGGATGACATGGCGGAAGTAATTGCGCGCTTCAGAAAAGCGGATTGCATCGTGTTTTCCACCCCGGTATACTGTGATGGGGTACCGGGTCAGCTCAAGGTGATGATGGATCGGCTGATCGCCACGGGAAACCCCCTTCTGGAAATGCGTGACGGCCGCACCCGTCATCCCGCTCCACCGGATTATACTCCCAAGCGATTCGTGCTCATATCATCGTGCGGATTATGGGAAATGGAAAACTTTATTCCCATAACGACGCATCTCAGGGCTTTCTGCGATAATATCGGTTTTGAGTACTCCGGTGCGCTGCTGCGACCGCACTCATTCGCAATGAGGAACAGCCCGGTGAACGACATTCTGCATGCCGCCAAATCGGCCGGTTACGAACTGGCGAAAAACGGCGGATTTGCCCGGACTGCCGCTGATATCGTCGGACGGGAGATCGTATCGTGTGACGCGTATATCAACATGATCAATAAAAAAGGCGAAATGTACACCATGCTCTGAGGGTTCGGCAAGACAAGCAGGTGCCGCATGTTTTTTCTGATGTAAATTAATGGTCCCCGGAGAGATGAAATTTGTGCATTTCCGCGGTAGAGTATAATTTTAAATCGTTTGCAGCTGGTGTACGAAGAAATCAAAACGGAGGAAATACGTGGGTATTGTTGTAAAGATTATCGGCGGTATTTTCGCGATTATCGTTGTCGGTATATGGCTGACGACGCTTGGATTGAAGGATATCAGAGAAATGCCGATCAACGATGTTGACCTTCAGAAGGTGCAGGACGGCGTATATACCGGCAGCTTCAAAAAGACCCGCTGGAAGAATAACGTCCAGGTGACGGTTAAAAACCACCGGATCGTGGATATCGTGAATACCAACGAACTGCCGCCGCCGAATAAAAAGATCGTCGACAAGGCGATCAATTCGATACTGAGTAAACAGTCGGTGGTGATTGATGTCGTCTCCGGAGCGAGCGTGAATACAAAGGCGTTTCAGAAAGCCGTTGAAAACGCGCTTAAAGGAGTTTCGGAGAATCCGTAAGCTGTCGGAAGTGCAGTGTGCCGGCAGGTGGTTTCAATCACCCGCCACGACCGAGTGGCAACGATTTCCTCCGTTTTGGCGGATACCCCGTCGTGTGTTCCGCAACAGGTATGACCGATCGAACCCCATGGCGGGGGAGATAGCCCTTGATGGTAAGGACCCGCCGCCCGGTACACCTACCCGATAAAAAACTGCGCGAACCGGTACCGCTTTCTTAAAAAACTCCCCTGGTTATCAGCAATATCGGAGATCCGGTAATCGAAATTTCCCGATAGTTACTCGTATGAATGGTACCGGTATTTGGCGGGTATCTGCTGATCCGGTTGTTTTGTGTTTCGGGTGAAATACTTCCTTGAATCCCCGGGAACGAAAATGTATTTAAGACTACTATGGAAAACGCCTTTTTCTCAATTTCTTTGATCGTCGCTGTATCGGCGCTGAGTGCCTGTATCGGTGTCATTTCGCGTCAGCCGATCGTCGTCGCCTATATCGCGGCCGGGATACTGCTTGGCCCGTGGGGTTTTTCGCTGGTTAAAAATGTAGAGCTGATCAACGATATTTCGCATATCGGGGTGGTGTTGCTGCTGTTTCTGGCGGGACTTGTACTGCATCCGCAGCGGTTGATCTCCCTGTTCCGCAAAACGATGCTCATTACCATAGGTGCCGGAGCGGTCTTTACGGTGTTGATCGGTACGTTACTGGTACTATGGCAATTTCCTCTTGCCGAGTCGGTTATTACGGGGACGGCGCTTTTTTTCTCGAGTACCATTCTGGTGGTGAAACTGCTGCCGACCACCACACTCCATCAGCAGCGGATGGGATCACTCTGTATCGCCATTCTGGTGGCGCAGGACCTTATCGCTATCGCGATTCTGCTGTTTCTCAAAGGTGAACGTCCGGACTCATGGGTAGGTGCGGTTCTGGTTCCATTACGGGGTATCGCGGGAATCGCTGTCGTAATGCTGCTGGAACAGTTCGCGGTACGTCCACTCATGCGCCGGGTGGAGTACTATCATGAAGTGTTGCTGCTGCTGGCGCTCGGATGGTGTTTCGGGATCGCCGCTGGTGCCGATTATATAGGTTTTTCACATGAAACCGGTGCATTTATTGCCGGTCTGGCACTCGCACGCAGTCCGATTTCCTATTTTCTCTCCGAAGGATTGAAATTCTTCAGGGATTTCTTTCTGGTACTGTTTTTCTTTACGCTTGGCGCACAGATCAATCTCCCGGTCGTCAAAGAGATCTGGATGGTTGCGCTTGCGGCGGGGGTGCTGCTGCTGGTGGTCAAGCCGCTGTTGTACCGGTGGCTCTTCATCCGCAGCGGAGAGCAGAAAAGATTCTCCACGGAGATCGGTATACGGCTGGGGCAATCCAGTGAATTCTCGCTGATAGTGGCGGTAGTCGCGGCGGAGCACGCGTTCATCAGTCTGAAAATGTCGCAGTTGATACAACTTACCGCGATTTTCACCATGATCGTTTCATCGTACCTGACGGTGGCGTTTTTCCCCTCACCGCTTGGTGCGAAGTCGACACTCAAGCAGGATTGAGGGCGGGAATCCCGACTCATGCAATTTCTGATCAATTATCGAAGCAAGCGACGATATCTGCCGGTGCTGTTGGTGACGGCAGCGATGACCGGCGGTATCACCCTGCCGGTTTCCGGTGATGGTGAGTATTCCTTTGGCGTTTCCGAGTGTGTGTATACCGATTCACAGATGACCGCGATGGAACTGGCAAACGGTATCGGTGTGAAAAACGGGTACAATCCCTACATCGACCATCCGCTTTGGGCGATCAAGCGGAAAAACGGAACACTACGGTTCTACTACCGTTCCGTGGAACATCAGAGTTACCATGAGGGAAACATCGCCGACCGTACTTTTTTCGGAAATGTGGTCGTGAATTCCAGTTATATACGGGAATATACCCGCTCCTGCAAAAATCCGATGCGTGCGAGGATGGCCGGTGTCGTCTGGCCGAAGGGGGTGAAAACCAAACGTTCGGGCATTCCCGCCGATCAGATGGAGTTCGTGCAGAACGTGTACGCACTCTCCCGGACGGAGCTGCTCGGGTTCGTACATGTCGAACGCAGACCGAAGAAACTCATGATTGACCGTCGCCACCCGCACCGTATTCCCGACCGGCTGTATGCGATCGGCATTGCCCGTTCAACAGATGCGGGGATCACCTGGACGTACTGCGGCGATGTGGTGCTGCCGTACTGGGACCGGATCGACGATACGATAACGGGCGCCGACGGCAGCCGGCAGACGATCATGAGCAATATCGGCGGGGTGCCGTACATCATCGTTCCCGACGGAAACGGGCGTCGGATGGTGCAGATCTATTTCAACGAACTTCCCGGTCCGCATGACACCGCATATCCTTCGGCCGCCGCGGCACCGTTCGACTCGGTGATCGCGTATGCGCGCAGG